>NZ_JALDST010000034.1 GCF_022747945.1 Micromonospora sp. R77 | reverse complement strand
GCCGGGGCCGACCCGATGGGAGGTGACCGCCTCCGCGGTCGCCTCCAGCGCCTTCCTGGCCCGGGCCCGGTTCCGCGCCGCCACCCCGACGAAGAGGCAGTCGACCACGGTGAGCTGGGCCAGCCGGCTGGCCGTCGCGCCGGAGCGGTAGGTGGTCTCGCGGGCCGCCGTGGTGAGCACGAAGTCGGCGACCTCGGTGATCGGCGAGCGGGGGAAGTTGGTCAGCGCCACCGTGGTCGCGCCCCGCGCCTTGGCCTGGTCGAGCACCTCGATGACGTCGGAGGTGGTGCCGGTGTGCGAGATCCCGACCGCGACGTCGCCCCGGCCGAGCAGCGCGGCCGATGTCAGCGCGGTGTGCACGTCCGGGAAGTAGAAGGCGATCCGGCCGATCCGGTGCAGCTTCTGCTGGAAGTCCGAGGCGACGAAGCCGCTGGCGCCGGCGCCGTACACGTCGATCCGGCCGGCGCCCACGATGGCCTCGACGACCTGCTCGCAGATGGCCGGGTCGAGCTGCTCGGCCGTCTCCTCGACGGCCCGGGCGTCGTTGAACGCGATGGTCGCGATGATCTGGGCCAGGTCGGCGCCGGGCGGGATGTCGCCGCCGACCACCCGGGCGTCCGGCGGCTCGATCCGGCGGGCCGCCTCGGCGGCGAGCCGGATCCGCAGCTGCGGGTAGCCGTCCATGCCGACCGACCGGCAGAACCGGATGACCGTCGCCTCCGAGGTCTCGGCGGCGGTGGCGAGATCGGTGATGGTGCGCCGGGCGGCGTCGGCCGGGTCGGCGACGACCAGCCGGGCGACCCGCTGCTCGGCCGGGGACAGCGACGGGAGCAGGCCACTGATGTGGACGATCAGTCCACCGGGCTCGTGACTCGCAGAAATCTTCGGACTCTTCGCCACGGATGAAACTTACTTTCACGAGGCGTGACCGTCAACCACGTCCGCACGTATCCGGAAAAGTACCGCCCTCCGGGTGACCGTTCCCTGGCCAGGGTCCCATTGCCGCAGCCCGGCCGCCT
>NZ_JALDST010000033.1 GCF_022747945.1 Micromonospora sp. R77 | reverse complement strand
CCACCCACTCGGCCGGCGCCGGCCCGCCCCCGCCGACCGACGGACCGGCCATCCCGGCCGTCCTGGTCGACCGGCCACCCACCGTCGGCATGACCCGCCGCAACGACCGCACGCCCAGCGTCGGCCCGGTCAGCGACAGCCCGGTCAGCGACAGCCCGGTCAGCGACAGCCCGGTCAGCGCCGGCCCGACCGGCAGCGTCCCGGCCGGCCGCGCCGACGGATCGGTCAGTGCCGTCGATCCGCCCCACCCGGCCGACGGAACGACCGGCGTCAGCCCGACCGGCCAGGTCCAGGGACCGGTCACCATCGCCGGCCCCCCGAATCGCCGGCTCACCAGGCAGGGGCGACCGGCCAGGTAGGGGCGCCGGGCCAGACAACGACGGCGGGTCGGGCAGGGGCGGCGGGCCGGGGCGGGCGGGCAGGCGTTCGTCGCCCCACGGCACCAGACGCACCTGGTCGGCCGGGGACCGGCCGCCGCCGAGCACGGCGGTCAACACGGCCTCGGGGCCGAGGATGCCCTGCACCCGGCTCAGCGCGCGATGCGCCCGCTCCCGCTCCTCGCCGGTCTCCCCCCACAATCCCGGTTGCAGGCCGGCCTGGGCGAGCACCCCGTCGGGGATCAGCCGCAGTCGGATGATCCCGGCGGTGGGCCGGGCCGGTCGGGCGCCGGCCCGACGGTTGCCGCCGGAGAGCCAGCCGTCCAGCTGCCAGCGCACCCGGTCGGCGATGGCGGCGGCGGTGAGCAGGCCGTCGTGTCGCCAGACCCGGTGCAGCTCCTGACCATGCGCGGTGACCGCCTCGATGCCGAGCCGGGTACAGGCCAGCCCGTGCGCGGCGAGTCGCTCGTGCAGCTGCTCGGCCAGGACCCGGGCGGCGAAGGCCGCGGCGTCGACCCGCTCGATCGGCTCGTCGTGGTCGGCGGTGACGACCAGGTCGGCCGGGGGGTGCCGGACGGCGAGCGGCCGGTGGTCCCGACCGGCGGCGAGCCGGTGCGCGAGGGCCCCGTCGAAGCCGAACCGGGC
>NZ_JALDST010000032.1 GCF_022747945.1 Micromonospora sp. R77 | reverse complement strand
GCCGGCTGCTCCGGCCCACGCACTACGCCGGCTTCGGTGAGGTGCCCCGACCCCAGCTGCGGCTGGTCACCGGGGGCACGGAGGAACCGCCCGTACCGGACCGGGCGGCCGGGCGGGCGGAGACCCGGCGGGCCCGGGACGAGCGGGCGGCCGAACGTACCGCCCGTGCCGAACGGGCGAAGCGGCGCCGGGCGTTGGAGCGGGAACTGGCGAAGGCCCGGACCGACCAGGAGCGGGCCGAGGCCGAGTTGACCGGGGCGGTCCGGTCCGAGCAGGAGGGCGCGGCGGCCCTGGACCGGATCGAGACGGAACTCGCCGAGCTGGAACGCCGCCGGGCCGTCGCCGAGCAGGAACTGAGCCGGACCCGGTTGGCCCGCCGCGCCGCCGAGCGGTCGGTCAGCCTGGCGCGCCGACGCACCGGTGAGGTCGAGGGCGCGGTCGAGGCGCTGGAGTCCGAAGAGGGGGCTGCCGCCGAGGGCGGTGAGCGGGCAGACTGATCGACGATGGCTGACCACGTTGGACGGACGTCGTCCGCACCCCTGACCGAGGTCTCCGACGGATGACCCCGGAACAGGTCGCCGCCGCGGGCAAACCCCTGGTGCTGGAGCTGGGCGAGGCGTTCGGTCGTTGTCCGGCCACGCTGCGCCGGGCGCGGCTGCTCGGGATCTCCGGCTGGGCGTTCTACATCACCGGCCGGGCCGGCGCGCTCGGTGACGTCCGGGCCGAGACGGCCGCGGCGGCGCTCGGCTTCATCGCCCCGGACGCGGTGGCCGACGGCTGGGACGCTGCCGCGCGTACGGTCCGGCCGGCGGAGGTGGCTGCCGCGAACCTGGCCGAGTGCTGCCGCTGGGGTGCGCAGCACCTGGCCGAGGTGCCGGGACTGCCGCGACTGGTCGGGCTGCTGGAGCGGGCGGTGGACGCGGCGGACGCCAGCGGCATGCCGCTCTTCGCCGCCTGGCGGGCCATGCCGGTGCCGTTGGACGTGCCCGGCGCCCGGGCCGCGGTCGGGCTGCTGCGGCTGCGCGAGCACCTCGCCGG
>NZ_JALDST010000031.1 GCF_022747945.1 Micromonospora sp. R77 | reverse complement strand
CGGTCCAGGTCGGATCGTCGGCCAGCCGGGGCGTCTCGTACCCCCGGAAGACGGTGGGGGGTCGCGCGCCCGCCGGCCGGGCCGCCCACAGGTCGTGGCGCAGCGTCGCCAGGTCCTTGGCGGCGGCGTGCGCGTCGGGGAAGCGGACCTCGGTGTTCGCGCCGGCCACCCCGCCTGCGGTGTTCACGACGGCGGCACCGACCGTGAGGGTCTTCGCGGCGTCGTTGAGCGGGTCCAGCACGCCGCTGCCGCCGGGCAGCGCGATCCGCAGCGGGAACTGGCCGAAGATCGCCTCGGCCCGGCCGTAGAGGGCCTCGATGCCGGTGGTGCTCTGGCTGGCCAGCACCAGGTGCAGGCCGTACGAGCGGCCCTTGCGGGCCAACTCCTCCAGCAGGTCGACGGCCTGCCGGGCGAGCGCGTCGTTGCCGGCCAGCAGCACGTGGAACTCGTCGACCACGGTGACGACCCGGGGCGGCCGGGCGTTCGGGGGCAGGTCGGCGAGCTTGGTGACGCCGTGCCGCTTGAGCAGGCCGGCCCGCCGGGTCAGCTCCTCGCGCAGGTCACGCAGCACGGCCACGCCGTACTCCCGGTCGGACTCGATGCCGACGGCGCGGGCGTGCGGCAACCAGGACGGGTCACGCTCGGTGGGGACGAACTCGGTGAAGCTCACCCCCTCCTTGAAGTCGAGCAGGTGCAGCTGGAGTTCGGTGGGGGCATAGCGGGCGGCGAGGCCGTAGAGCACGTCGAGCAGCAGCACCGTCTTGCCGGCCCCGGTCCGGCCGCCGACCAGCCAGTGCGGGGTGGCGTCGTCGAAGGCGACGCTGACGGATTGCCGTCCGGACCGGCCGAGGACGGTACGCAGGCCGGTGGCCGACGACTCGGTCCAGTGCCGCTCGGGCAGCAGGTCGGCGAAGCGCACCGCCTCGGCCCGTCGGGTGGCGGCGGCGAGGCGGGCACCGAGGGCGGCGACCGTGCCGGCGGGCGGGTCGACGGCGAGCACGACGGCGGCGGCCAGCCCGCTGCCGTCGACGCTGAACGGCTGCCC
>NZ_JALDST010000030.1 GCF_022747945.1 Micromonospora sp. R77 | reverse complement strand
CCGGCACCACCAGGTCGAGCAGCGGCAGCCCGGCCACCAGCCGGTACGGCCCGGGCAGCCCGGTCTCGGAGCGGTCCAGCCGGATCGGGGTGCCGAGGGCCAGCAGGGCGAAGAGCAGACCGCAGGCGGCCAGCGCGCGGACCAGCGGGCGCCGCCACAGCCGGACCACCACCAGCACGGCGAGCAGCGGCAGCAGCGGGCCGAAGAAGGAGTTCTCCTCGGTCGCGTTCGGTGCCAGCAGGCCGGCCCGGTGCCCGTCGCCCACGACGGTCTGCCGCGCGCTCGCGACGAACGAGGCGCCGTCCAGCCGGTAGCCCCGGGTGAAGAACGGCATGCCCTGGTAGTGGCCGGGCCCGAAGAACTGGAACCAGAGCGGGTACGCCAGCAGCACCGCCGCCACCAGCGCGGCCACCCCCAGCCGGCGGGCCACCACCGGTGCCGCCCGGCGGGCCGCCGCCCGGTCGGCCAGCGCGTACGCCCCGGCGAACACCGCTGCCGCCAACGTGAGGAAGACCAGCACCTCCTCACCGAGGAAGACCTGGTACGCCACGGCCAGCCCGAGCAGCACGCCGTGCCGGCGGACCCGGTCCGTCCCGGGCCGGAAGAGCAGCCCGAGGATCACCGGGACGAGGAACTGGGCGGCCATGTGCAGGTGCGCTCCGGCCTGGGCGACCATGCCGGGGGCGAAGCCGCAGCAGAGGCCGCCGACCGCCGCGGCGACCCGGGAGCGGACCAGCCGGCGGGCCAGCAGCGCGTACCAGGCGGTGGCGGTGCCGGCGAGGCAGAGCACCACGGCCACCAGGAAGGTGACCTGGGAGCCGAAGAGCCACGTCACCGGGGCCAGCGGCACGCCGAGGCCGAGCACCGAGGTGTTGGCCATCAGGTTCACCCCGTGCGGGGCGTTGAGCGCGCCGCTGTGCAGCGGGTTCTCCGCGCCGGTCACCGCCCGCGCCGCCCGGGCCAGCATCCACTCGAAGAGCATCTGGTCGCCGGCCTGGTGGAAGAGGCGGTCGGGGCGACGCCACTGGCCGGCGGTGAGCAGCACGGCCAGCGCGAGG
>NZ_JALDST010000029.1 GCF_022747945.1 Micromonospora sp. R77 | reverse complement strand
ACCTCGGTGAGATCGACGACGATCTCCACCACGCCGGCTCGGCGGAGCACGGCGTCCAGGGCCTGGTCCAGCTCCGCGGCACTGGCCATGTCGATCTCGCCGTGCACGGCCAGGGTGACGTGTCCGGGCTCGGTGCTCTGCGTGCCGATCTGCATGACCCACCTCTGCCCGCTACCGGCCCCCGCCCATTACCGAGGGGGACCCTACCCGGCCGCACCGACGCAGCGCGGGCGCGGTCCCGCCGATAGACCGGCTGGTCGGCACGTCTTCCCAGCTCAAGTCCGCTAGCGGACAGTCCCGACCGGCCGGGGAATCCTTGTCGACCGGGCCGGCGGCACCTAGCGTCACCGGTGACGGACCTGGGAGGGGACAGGTTGCGGACCGTGGATCCGGCCCGGGATCCACGGTCCGCGCCGCCGGTCAGCGCGCGGCGGGTGCCACCGGGTCGGCGGCCCGCGCGTCGGTCTCCGTGCCGTCCGCCGGCATCTCGGGCCGGTGCTCCTCGTCGAGCATCGTGGCCTCGTCGAACGGGTCGTCGCCGCGCAGCACCGCCACGGCCCGCTCCCGGTCGAACTGACCGGTCCAGGTGCCGACGAGCACGGTGGCGACGGCGTTGCCGGCGAAGTTGGTCAGCGCCCGCGCCTCCGACATGAACCGGTCGATCCCGACGATCAGCCCGACCCCGTGCACCGGGCCGGCTCAGGGCGGGTCCACCCCGTACGACCGCCAGCCACGGTCCGGGAAGCCGGCCGCCTCGGCGACCCGGGCCGACGCGACGTTCCCGAAATCGTGCCGGTAGGTGGGTACCGCCCCCTCGTCGAGCACCCGGCGGGCCGCCTGGGCGACCAGCCGTCGGGCGAGCCCCCGCCCCCGGGCCTCCGGGGCCGTGCCGACCGCCATCTCGTGCCCGTACGCGTCGTGGCGCTTCACGCCCACGCCGGCCAGGTAGCGCCCGTCGCCGTCCCGGACCACCAGCACCGGCCGGTCGAACAGCCGCAGCCACGGTGGCAGTCCGGGCGTGGTCGGCGGGATCCACTCCCCCGCGTCGGCCAGCCGGGCCGGGGCGACGCACCACCGGTAGACGCCCTGGTGGGTGGGCCAGTC
>NZ_JALDST010000028.1 GCF_022747945.1 Micromonospora sp. R77 | reverse complement strand
GTCGGCGCGGGCGCGGCGGCGGGTCGGGTCCGGACGACGATGGCACCGACCAGGGCGGCCAGTTCCTCGGCGGTGGGCACGCCGCGCACGACCCGGAACAGCGGCTCTTCGGCAGACATGACGACAGGGTACGCGTCGAGAACTTGACCTTCGCCGCACAGTGGCGTGCCGGCGGTGTGACGGTCGCACCCGCCGGGTACCGTCTTCTCGATGTCGAACGCGCTTCCCCAACTCGTCGCTGACCGATACCGGCTCATCTCGCCGCTCGGCCAGGGCGGCATGGGTCGGGTGTGGAAGGCGCGCGACGAGGTGCTGCACCGGGACGTCGCCATCAAGGAGCTCGTCCCGCCGCCCAGCCTCACCCCGGAGGAGCGCCGCGAGATGCGGGAACGCTCGCTGCGTGAGGCGCGGGCCATCGCCCGGCTGAACAACATCAACGTGGTCCGCATCTTCGACGTGCTGCGCACCGACGGCGACCCGTGGATCGTCATGGAGTACGTCCCGTCGAAGTCGTTGCAGGACACCCTCGCCGAGGACGGGCCGGTGTCGCCGGCCAAGGCGGTGGAGATCGGGCTGGGTGTGCTCGGTGCGCTGAAGGCCGCGCACAAGGCCGGCGTGATGCACCGCGACGTCAAGCCGGGCAACGTGCTGCTCGGTGACGACGGCCGGGTGGTGCTGACCGATTTCGGTCTGGCGACCATTCCCGGCGACCCGAACGTGACCCGGACCGGCATGGTGCTGGGCTCCCCGGCGTACATCGCCCCGGAGCGGGCCAAGGACGGCACGGCCGGGCCGGAGGCCGACCTCTGGTCGCTGGGCGCGACCCTCTACGCGGCCGTGGAGGGCAAGTCGCCGTACGCGCGCCCGTCGGCGATCGCGACGCTGGCGGCGCTGGCCACCGAGCCGATGCCGCCGCCGAAGAACGCCGGGCCGCTCAAGCCGGTCCTCAACGGCCTGCTCCGCAAGGACCCGGCCGAGCGGATCACCGCCGAGGTGGCGGAGCGCCTGCTCCGCAAGGCCGGCGGCAAGCGGGCCAAGAGCATCTCGCTGCTGGACGGCGTACGCCGGCCGGGCCCGAACGGCCCGCGCGAGCCGCGCCCCCCACTGGTGCCGGC
>NZ_JALDST010000027.1 GCF_022747945.1 Micromonospora sp. R77 | reverse complement strand
GGTGACCAGCCCGGCGCAGTCCCCGTTCCCCGGCCACCTGATCGCCACGGCGCTGCCCGCCGGCCGGGTGGTCGCCGCCGCGCTGCTCGTCGCGGCCGGCGTGGCGATCGCCGTCCGGCTCCTGCGCCGACCACCCCGCACCGCCGCGACCACCGCGCTGATCTGCGGGTACGGCCTCCTCGCCGCAATCCTGCTGATGCCCTCGACCCGGTTCGGCTACCTGCTCTATCCGCTCGCCCTGCTGGTCTGGGCACCGGCGCTGGCGCGCACCGAACGGCCGGCCCACCCGCCCCTCGGCTGACCGGCTTCCGGCAAGTTCCGGACGCGGCGCACCGCCAGGGCGTAGACCTGAGACATGACCACGTACCGCGACCGGACCGAGGCTGGCCAGGTGCTGGCCGACCGGCTCGCCGACCTCGCCGGGCACTCCGACCTCGTCGTCCTCGGGCTGGTCCGGGGCGGCGTACCGGTGGCCCGGCAGGTCGCCGAGCGGCTCGGCGCACCGTTGGACGTGCTGGTGGTCCGCAAGCTCGGCATGCCCTGGGCACCCGAGGTGGCCTTCGGCGCGCTCGGCCCCGGTGGCGTGCAGGTGCTCAACGAGATGGTCGCCGGCCGGCTCAGCGACCGCGACCGGGACCAGGTGCGACGGCGGGAACAGGCCGAACTGGACCGCCGGGAGAGCCGCTACCGGGCCGGCCGGCCCCCGCTGGACCTGCACGGTCGGACCGCGATCGTCGTCGACGACGGCCTCGCCACCGGCGCCACCGCCCGCGCCGCAGTGCAGGTGGCCCGGCGCCTCGGCGCCGCCCGGGTGATCGTCGCCGTCCCGGTCGGCGCCGAGCAGGCGTACGACCTGCTGGCCCCCGAGGCGGACCAGGTGGTCGCCGCCCAGCTGCCGCCGGACTTCGGTGCGGTCGGCGCGTACTACGACGACTTCCACGAGGTCTCCGACGACGAGGTCACCGAGGCGCTCGCCACCACCGCGTGAGCCCACCCGGTACCGTCGGTGCCATGCAGCTCACCTGCCCCAAATGTCACGGAGACATGCGCCAGTACGAGCGCAGCGGTGTCGTCATCGACCAGTGCGGCGAGTGCCGCGGCATCTTCCTCGACCGCGGCGA
>NZ_JALDST010000026.1 GCF_022747945.1 Micromonospora sp. R77 | reverse complement strand
GCCGGGCCGGGCTGCCCGCCGAGGCGGTCGGCTACGTCAACGCCAACGCCACCGGTACGCAGTCCGCCGACGCGTCGGAGGCGGCGGCGCTGCGGCTGGCCCTCGGTGACCTCGCCGACCGGCTGCCGGTCAGCTCCACCAAGGCGCTGCACGGGCACACGCTCGAGGCGTCCGGCCTGCTCGAACTGGTGGTCACCGCGCAGGCGCTGCGGCACGGGAAACTGCCCGTCAACGCCGGTTTCCTGGCCCCCGACGACGCCTGCCCCCTCGACGTCATCACCGACGCCCCGCGGCCCGCCGTCACCCCGTACGCGCTCACCCTGAACGCCGCCTTCGGCGGCGCGAACACCGCGCTCCTGGTCGGTGCCCCGTGACCCCCGACGCCGGGCGGACACCGGTCGGGTGGCGGGTGCTCGCCGAGGCGCGCTGGCCGGAGCCCGGCGACGGGACACCGCCGGGGGTGCCGGGCTTCGTGCACTCGGCGTTCGCGCCGCTGGTCGTGGCGGTGGCGGAGCGCTGCCTGCGCCGGTACGCCGACCCGCCGGCGGGCCGGACGGCGGTGCTGCTGGTCAGCGCGCACGGGGACCGGAGCAGCGCGGAACACGTCCGCGCCACGGTGGCCGCCGGGGGCCGGATCGGGCCGCTGTTCTTCTACCAGTCGGTGCCGAACAGCGTCGCCGGGCACGTCGCGGCCCGCTGGGGACTGGACGGCCCGGTGGTCTGTCTGAGCCCGACCGGCGACCCGTGGGCCGCCGGCGTCGCCGAGGCGGACCTGCTGCGCTACGACGGCGACGCCGACCAGGCGTTGCTGGTGCACGTCGACGCGGCACCCGACGGCACGCCCACCGGGGCGGTCGCGGTGCTGCTGGGGGGAGGGACCCGTCAATGAGGACGAAGGGACTGCGCGGCGCGCTCGCCGCCGACCCCGAACTGGGCGCCGGGAACGTGCTCGCCCGGGTGCTGGCGCACGGCGCCGACCCGGACGGGCCGGGGCTCACCTTCGACACACCGGTCGACGGCCACCCGGCCGAGCAGCCGCTGACCCTGGGGCAGCTCGCCGAGCGGGTCGCCGCCCGGGCCGCCTGGCTGCACGAGCACGGGGTACGGCCCCGGGACCCGGTCGCGGTCTGGGCCACCGGCGC
>NZ_JALDST010000025.1 GCF_022747945.1 Micromonospora sp. R77 | reverse complement strand
ACCGGGTGCCCACGGTCGCCGCCGGGCTGACCGGGTCGGCCGTCCTCGGCGGGGTGCTCGCCGGCCGGGCCGGTCCGGACGCGCTGCTGGCACTCGCCGTCGGCGGGCTGCTCCTGGCCCTGGTGTCGGTCGCCGCGGGCACCACGTACGCCCGCCGGCCCGTCTCCCCGTACCTCGGTCGGCTGGCCGACCTGACCGACACCGCGCTGGTGGTCTCCGTGGTCCCGGTGGCCTGTGCGGTGCTGGACCTCTACGACCGGGCCCGCGGCCTGCTGGGCTGAACCGACGGAAAGGCCCGGGTCGCGTGGCGACCCGGGCCCGTCAGCGTGCAGTGATCAGTGCGCGTCGCCGTGCGCCTCGGCGTCCTTGGCCCGCTGGTACGAGGCCCGGATCTCGGCCTCGGCCTCGACCCGGCCCACCCAGGTCGCGCCCTCGACCGACTTGCCGGGCTCCAGGTCCTTGTACACCTCGAAGAAGTGCTGGATCTCCAGGCGGTCGAACTCACCCAGGTGGTGGATGTCCCGCAGGTGCTCCTGGCGCGGGTCCTCGTAGGGCACGCAGAGGACCTTGTCGTCGCCGCCCTTCTCGTCCGTCATCCGGAACATGCCGATGGTGCGGCAGCGGATCAGGCAGCCGGGGAAGGTCGGCTCGGGGACGAGCACGAGGGCGTCCAGCGGATCGCCGTCCTCGCCCAGGGTGCCCTCGATGAAGCCGTAGTCCGCCGGGTACTGCGTGGACGTGAAGAGGGTGCGGTCCAGCCGGATGCGGCCGGTCGCGTGGTCCACCTCGTACTTGTTTCGGTGACCCTTCGGGATCTCAACCGTGACGTCGAAATCCATTTCCCACGCTCCCTCGTTTGCCCACGCTGGCTAACGGAACCAGTGGCGCCGCTCCCGGACAGGTGAATGCCACCCGTCGGCTCCGGCCGCCGCATAGTGTTCGGACCGAAGTAGTGTCACCCAAGGTGTTTTTCGGCGGGGGAGGAGGGGGTCGTGGGGAGGGAAGATTCACACTACCGCCCGGAAGGGGTTGACGGGCGGATGTCGAAAAGTCCGGGTTCCGGTAGCGCCAGCGGCCGGGTCCCGGTGCCCGACGCGTACCTCCCCGGCAGCTCCGGCGCCGCCGCCGGCTCCGCGCCGGTCGGCCC
>NZ_JALDST010000024.1 GCF_022747945.1 Micromonospora sp. R77 | reverse complement strand
ACCGGGTCCACGGGCGCCGGCTGCCGCACGTCGGGCAGCGCGGACGTGTCCGGGTCGGCGACGACGGCGGTCAGGAACGCGGCCAGGTCGGCGGCGAGCGCCGCGATCCGTGCGGGCGTGTGCCGGCCGGTCCGGTAGAGGAACGACGCCACGTGCCCCTCGGCGTGCTCCTCGAACAGCACGCCCAGTTCCGCCTTGGCGTACGCGGCCGTCGGCGACACCGGCGTGACAGTCGTCCCGTCCGCGAGGGTCACCGGGACGATCGCCTCGGCGTCGTGGTTGACCGTGTAGCGGGTGAGGTCCGGTGCGCCCGGACCGAGCGCGGTGACCACCCGGTCGAACGGCACGTGCCGGTGCGCGTACGCGTCGCGCAGCGCGTCCCGGGTCCGGCGCAGCGTCGCCCGGAACCCGCCGCCGGGCCGCAGCCGCACGGCCACCGTGCCGAGCAGCAGTCCGACCACCCCGGCCAGCTCCGGCCGCTCCCGGTCGGAGACCGGCACGGTCACCACCAGGTCGTCGGTGCCCGCGTGCCGGCCCAGCACGCAGCCGTACGCCGCGAGCAGCGCCTCGAACCCGGTGGCCTGCTCGGCCGCGGCGAGCCGGCCGAGCCCGGCGACCAGGCCGGCGGGCAGCGGCTCCACGTGCACCGCGCCGGCGTTGTCGTCGTCCGGGTCCGCCCGGTCGGGGGTGAGCTCCCAGGCGGGCAGGTCGGCGAGGACCTGCCGCCAGTGCGCCAGCCCGGTCGCGACGGCCTGTTCGGCGACGCCGCGCTGCCAGTGCGCGTAGTCCCCGGCCTGCAACACCGGCGGCGCCGGCCGCCCGTCACCGGTCCGGCGGTACGCGTCGCGCAGCTCGTCCAGCAGCACCCGCACCGAGCCGGCGTCCACCACGGCGTGGTGGAAGGCAAGTACCAGCACGTGCTCGTCCGGGGCGGAACTGACCAGGGTGGCGTGCAGCAGCGGGCCCCGGTCCAGCGGGAAGCCCCGCCCGGCGGCCGCCGCGACCAGCGCGTCGACCAGGCCGGGGTCGTCGGTGCGGTGGTGCTCCCACGGCACCACCGCCTCCGGCGACACCAGCCGGACCGGGATCCCGTCCGGGGCCGGGAAGGTGGTGCGCAGCGCCTCGTGCCGGTCGACCAGCTCGTGCAGCGCCGCGCGGAGGGCGGGCACGTCGAGCCGGCCCCGGATGCGGC
>NZ_JALDST010000023.1 GCF_022747945.1 Micromonospora sp. R77 | reverse complement strand
GTGAGCACCCCGACCAGCTGGACCGCCTGACCGGCCGCCACGGCGGCGCCCGCCCGGCCGGTCAGGTTGCCCCAGCCGGAGGGGCTCACCGCCCAGCCGACGGCCACGAAGAGGCCGAGCAGCACCCCCACCGCCGGTGACCACCACCAGCGGCGGCCCAGGCCCACGACGAGCGCGCCGGCCAGCAGGATGACGATCCCCGGCGGGATCGCGACGGGGAACTCCACCCCCGCCGCCCAGAGCCCGCCGATGCCGGCGGCGCCGACGACCAGACCCAGAACGGTGTACGCGCGTGCCATCTCCCTCATGGACCGCAGCATCCACCGCCGGCCCCCGGTGGGTCGTCGGCGTGGCCGCGTCACCCCGGCTACCGCCGGCGGCGTAGCGGCCGGTCCGGGCTACGCCGGTGGGCGTACCCCGGACCGTCGGCGATCGGGGCCGCCCGCGCCCCGCACCGGCCGTTTGTCGACGGGCGGTGCGGGTAACCGCGTCGCCGGTCCCGGAGTCGGGCGGGCCGGCGAGGACAGGAGGGCGACGTGCGGTTTCCCCGGTTCGTCGAGGCGGTGTCCCGCCGTGCCGAGCTGCCCGTCGAGCAGGCGGCCACCATCTCCCGCGCGGTGCTGCAGACCCTCGCCGAGCGGATCACCGGCGGCGAGAGCGAGGACCTGGCCGCCCAACTGCCGGACGAGCTGAGCGGCTACCTCGCCGCCCCGCCCGGCGACACCCCGACCGGCGGGTCGGTGGAGTTCCTGTTCCGGGTGGCCCACCGGGCCGGGGTGGACCCGGCCGTCGCCGAGGTGGGCGTACGGGCGGTGCTGACCACCCTGCGGGAGGCGGTCACCGTCGGCGAGTTCGAGGACATGGTGGCGCAGTTGCCGCGCGGCTTCGACGCGATGGTCGACCCGATCCCACGCCCCCCGTACGAGGGGTGAACCGTCAGCCGGCCTGGGGCGGGTCGGCGAGGTCGTCGGCCGACGGCTCCTGCGGGGTGGCCACCCAGGCGGAGAAGACCGGCACCCCGTGCCACACCCCGGCGCCGTCCCGCCGCTCGTCGGTGGCCACCGCCACCACCGCGTACGGGTGACCGAAGCGCAGCTCCGCCGTCCGGGCCACCCCCTCGGGGGCGAGGCTGACCAGGGCGAACGCGGCGGTGACGGCGGCGGCTTCGAAGCCGTACCGGCCGAAGTGGGCCAGGGCGCTCTGCCGCGCCTCGACGCCGGCCCCC
>NZ_JALDST010000022.1 GCF_022747945.1 Micromonospora sp. R77 | reverse complement strand
GCGTCGACGGCGGCGTCCCGGTCGACGCCGACGTTGGTGACGAACTCGCTGGCCACCGCGCCCGGCTCGACCACGGTGACGGTGACCCCGACGGTGGCGGCCAGGGGCGCGAGGGACTCCATGAACCCCTCGACGGCGAACTTCGCCGCGCAGTACGCCTCGTTGAACGGCTGCCCGACCACGCCGCCGACGCTGGAGACGGTGACCAACCGGCCCCGGGCGGCCCGCAGGTGCGGCAGCGCGGCCCGGCTGACGTGCAGCACCCCGAAGAAGTTGACCTCCATGACGGCCCGTACGTCGTCGATGGTCTCCTGTTCCAGGGTGCCGACGTGCCCGGCGCCGGCGTTGTTGACCACCGCGTCGAGCCGGCCGTGCGCGTCGACCACGTCGGCCACGCAGGCGGTGACCGACGCCTGGTCGGTGACGTCGAGCCGGCGTACCTCCAGCAGGTCGGCGACCCCGGCGGCGTCGGCGGCGCGGCGCAGCGCGTCGGCGCGCGACACGTCGCGCATGGTGGCCACGGTCCGCCAGCCGGCGCGGGCCGCGCCCACGGCGGTCTCCAGGCCGATGCCGGTGGACGTGCCGGTGATCAGTACGGTCGGTGCGCTCATGGTGTTTCCCGCTCTCGTCGCCGGATGACTCGCAGAGTCTCATCCTTCGAGCGCACGCGAAGGCAAATCGGGTCAGCCGGCCAGGTGTCGGCGGTGGATCCGGCTGACGTCCACCGGGCGGCCCGGGTCGACGTGGCGGGGGCCGTCCGGCTCGTCAGGGCGCAGCGGCACCAGGCAGTCGGTGATCGCGTCGATGATCCGGTCGGTGGCCCGTCGGGCCGCGCCGGGGGAGCCGGGTGGCACGTCGGCCAGGGCGACCGGGGCGCCGAAGTGCACCCGGATCACCGGGCGTCGCCGCACCGCGTGGGCGATGCCGCGCAGCATGCCCTGGGGTGCCCGGTAGGGGAGCACCTCGTGGGAGCCCCACTGGGCGACGGGGACGACCGGGGCGCCGCTGGCGAAGGCGAGCCGGGCGGCGCCGGTCTTGCCGCGTTCGGGCCACATGCCCGGGGCGAGGCCGATGCGCCCCTCCGGGTAGACCAGGACCACCGAGCCGCGGGCGACGGCCGCGGCGGCGGTGTCGAGGGCCTGGTGCACCGACGTGGTGCCCCGGTCGACGCGGATGTGCCCGGCCCGGCGCATCAGTGCGCCGAGCACCGGGGTCCGGAACAGGCCGCCGGTGGCCATGATCCTGGGGGCGATCCCGCGGGCCCGGCAGGCGGCGGCGAG
>NZ_JALDST010000021.1 GCF_022747945.1 Micromonospora sp. R77 | reverse complement strand
TGGTGTACGAGGTCCTCGGGGTGGGTGTGCTGCGCCGGGCCTGGTTCAACGTGGACCGGCTCTGGGCCGGGGTGCTGGTGGCCGCGGGCGTGGTGACGCTGATCGGTGCGACCTGAGTGCGGGCGATCCGCCGCAAAGTCCTACTGATTCAATAGGAATACAGCGTCGCCGAGCCGGAGGTCCGTCATGTCCCGTTCCCCGTCCCCGCAGGAAGCTGGGCACGACGACCGGCGGGCCCGGCAGTGGCTGGCCGGCCAGGCCCGCTGCGACGGCACCGACCGGCAGGACCTGCTGGAGCTCGGCGCGGCCATGGCCGCGCTGACCGCCGCGGCGCAGGAACGGGAACCGGTCGCGGTCGCCGGCGTCCCGGTCGGCGTCGACCCCGGCCCGGACGCCAGCGCCCGACCGATCGCGAAGCCGCTGCCCGAGGGCCTGTTGCGCCCGCTCGACAGCAACGCCGAGATGCGTTGGGAGGCGATGGCCGGGCAGGGGTACGTCGTGCCCACCGACCGCTTCTTCGTCCGCAACCACACGGTCACCCCGCACCTGGACGCCGAGACCTGGCGGCTGCGCCTGTTCGGCACCGGCCTGCGCGGGGCGCCGACCCGCGACGCCCCGGTCGAGTTCGGCTACCACGACCTGCGGCGGCTGCCGGCCGAGGAGACCACCGCGCTGGTCGAGTGCGCCGGCAACGGCCGTCGGTTCTTCGCCGACCAGCAGGACGACCCGGCTCCGGGGGTCGCCTGGCGCCTCGGCGGGGTGGGCGTGGCCCGCTGGCGGGGCGTACGCCTGGCCACCGTGCTCCGCCTCGCCGGCCTCACCGACACCGCGGTCGACGTGCTGCCCGAGGGCCTGGATCCGGAGTACGTGACCGGCGGCGTGAACCTCGGCCGGGTACGCCGACCGCTGCCGGTCGCCAAGGCCCTCGACGACGTACTGCTGGCGTACGAGATGAACGGCGAGCCCCTGCCCGCCGACCACGGCCACCCGGTCCGGCTGGTGGTGCCCGGCTGGATCGGCATCTCCTCGATCAAGTGGGTCGGCCAGGTCGAGGTCTCCGCCACCGCCCTGTTCTCACCGTGGAACACGTCGTTCTACCGGATGTTCGGGCCCGACCACCCGGCCGGCGGGGCGACGCTCGCCGCCCAGTCGGTGAAGAGCGCGTTCGAGCTGGCCTGGGACGCCCGGATCCCGGCCGGCGCGGAGGTGCTGCTGCGCGGTCGGTCCTGGTCCGGCGCCGGGCCGATCGACCGGGTGGAGGTGAGCACCGGGGACGACGACTGGCGTCCGGCGGAACTGGTCGCCGCCGACCGGGGCGGGCCCTGGCAGCGCTGGACGGCGCGCTGGCGACC
>NZ_JALDST010000020.1 GCF_022747945.1 Micromonospora sp. R77 | reverse complement strand
GGTGATCGCGGCCCGACCGCACGTCGCCGGCAGCCCGGCCAACGACCAGGTCCGGGAGCACCTGGTCGGCGTGCTGCGCGGGCTGGGCCTGGAGACCGAGGTGCAGGACACGGTGGCGCCGGAGGCCGGCCAGCTCAGCGGCGCGGCCGGCGGGGCCACGGTGGCGCGGGTCCGGAACGTGGTGGCCCGGGTGCCGGGGACCGCGCCGACCGGCCGGGTCTTCCTGGTCGCCCACTACGACTCGGTGCAGTCGGGGCCGGGCGGCAACGACGACGCCGCCGGCACCTCGACGATCCTGGAGGTGGCGCGGGCGCTGACCGCCGGGCCCCGCCCCCGCAACGACATCGTCCTGGTGCTCACCGACGCCGAGGAGGCCTGCCTCTGCGGGGCCGCCGCGTTCGCGCAGAGCCATCCGCTCGCCGCCGACGGTGGGGTGGTGCTCAACCTGGAGGCGCGCGGCTCCACCGGTCCGGTGATCATGTTCGAGACGTCCCGGGACAACGCGAAGCTGGTCGACGTCTTCGGCCGGGCCGCCCCGCACCCGGTGGGCACCTCGTTCGCGGTGGAGATCTACCGGGCGCTGCCGAACGACACCGACTTCACCGCCTTCCTGGACAAGGACTTCGTCGGGCTGAACTCGGCCTACATCGACGGCGGCGCGGTCTACCACACGCCGCTGGACACCCCGGCGGCGATGGACCGGCGCAGCCTCCAGATGCACGGCGACAACGCGCTGGGGCTGGCCCGCGAGTTCGGGCGTACCGATCTGAAGGCGCTGCGGTCGGACCACGACGCCACCTACTTCCCGGTGCCCGGCGGGCTGGTCCGCTATCCGGGCTGGCTGACCCTGCCGCTGGCGCTGCTCGCGGTGGCCGCGGTCGGCGTGCTCGGCTGGCTGCTGCGGCGACGCGACCGGGCCACCGCCGGCCGGCTGGCCGCCGGCGTCGGGCTGGCCCTGGTGCCCGTGGTGGCCGCCCCGCTGGGCGCCTGGCTGCTCTGGACGGCGATCACCACGGCCCGGCCCGGCTACGCCGAACTGCTCGACCCCTACCGGCCCACCTGGTACCGGCTCGCCGTGGTGGCGCTCGCCGCCACCATCCTGTTCACCTGGTACGCGCTGACCCGCCGCCGATTCGGGCCGGCCGCCCTCGCGTTCGGCGGGCTGGTCTGGCTGGCCCTGTTCGGGGTGCTGCTCGCGGTGCTGGTGCCCGGTGGGGCGTACCTGACGACCCTGCCGGCCCTGGCCGGCGCGCTGGCCGGACTCGCGGCCCTGACCACCCGGCTCGACGGCCCCTGGCCGGTGCTGGCGGTGACCCTGGCCGGCGCGGTGGCCGTGCTGATCCTGCTGCCCACCGTGGTGCTGCTCTTCCCCGCGCTCGGCATGGCGATGGGCGGCGTCGCGGCGCTCTTCGCGGTGCTGCTCGGGCTG
>NZ_JALDST010000019.1 GCF_022747945.1 Micromonospora sp. R77 | reverse complement strand
GGTCCGCTCCCTGGTGCTCACCCACCTGGTCCGGGCCACCCCACCGCCCGGCCCCGGCGACCGGCGACGGATCACCGAGGCGGTCGCCGACCTGCCCCCCGGCGACCGGGCCGCCGGCGAACTGGCCCTGCTGACCGCGCTCGCCTCCTACCGGGTCACCGAGCGGGAGATCGAGGCGTTCCGGCGTCGCCAGCCGGAGGATGCCGCCCTGGTCGGGCTGACCGCCTGGGCCAGCATGGCCGCCGCCCGGCAGATCGGCCTGCGGCTGCGCGCGGACCTGGCCGCCGGCCCGCTGACCGAGGGGGGCGTACGGTGACCGGACCGGTCCGGGCGCGCAACCCGTGGGCCGCGCTGGCGGTGCTCTGCCTCGGCAACTTCCTCATCCTGCTCGACACCAGCATCGTCAACACGGCCGCCCCGCAGATCATGGGCGACCTGGACACCGGCATCGACGAGATCCTGTGGGTGCTGAACGCCTACCTGCTGGCGCTGGCGTCCCTGCTGATCGTCGCCGGCCGCCTCGGTGACCTGCTGGGGCCGCGCCGGGTGTTCGTCGCCGGCCTCGCCGGGTTCGCAGCGGCCTCGCTGCTGTGCGGGGCCGCCCGTACCCCGGGGGAGCTGATCGCGGCGCGGGCCGTGCAGGGCACCGCGGCGGCCGCGCTGCTGCCGCAGGCGTTGGTGCTCATCTCGGCGATCTTCCCGCCCGCCCGGCGGGGGGCCGCGTTCGGCATCTTCACGGCCGTCGCCGGCCTGGCGGCGGTCAGCGGACCGACGCTGGGTGGGCTGATCCTGACCGATTTCGGCTGGCGCTGGATCTTCCTGGTCAACCTGCCGATCGGGGTGGCCGGCGTGGTGGCGACGCTCCGGCTGGTGCCGGACCTGCGCTCCGCCCGACCGGCCGGGTTCGACCCGGTCGGCGTGCTGCTCGCCACCGCCGGCCTGGTCGGCGTCGCCTACCCGCTGGTGGAGGGGGAACGGCTGCGCTGGGGGCCGGTGGTCGGACCGGTGACGGTGCCGATGATCCTGGCCGCCGGCGTGGTGCTGCTGCTGGCGTTCGTCGGCTGGGAACGCCGGCATCCCGCGCCGCTGGTGCCCACCGGGCTCTTCGCCGACCGCACCTTCACCGTCGCCGTCGTCATCACCATGGGCACCTCGTTCGCGCTCTACGGCTTCCTGCTGGTCTTCGTCATCGAGACGCAGACCCTGCTCGGCATGAGCCCGCTGCTGGCCGGCGTCACCGCGCTGCCGTGGACCGTGACGCTCAGCGCGGTGGCCCCGGTGGCGGGCCGGCTCACCGACCGGCTCGGCGGCCGACGGCTGCTGGTGGTCGGCCTGACCGCGTACGCGGCCGGGGTGTTCGCCGTGGCCGCGGTGCCGGCGGCGGACGCCACCCCGGCGACCTTCGTGCTGCCGCTGGTGCTGGTGGGGATCGGGATGGGGGCGGCCATCGCGCCCACCACCACCGAGGCCATGCGGGCGGTCCGGCCG
>NZ_JALDST010000018.1 GCF_022747945.1 Micromonospora sp. R77 | reverse complement strand
GCTCGGACGGTACCGTACGGCGATGGGCCAGGAGGCGCGGCGCGGCCGACTCGGCGCCGAGGACTGGGCGCGGGCGGCCCTCGACGTGATCGGTGAGCAGGGCGTCGCGGCGGTGGCCGTCGAGCCCATCGCGGTCCGCCTCGGTGCCACCAAGGGCAGCTTCTACTGGCACTTCCCCAACCGGGACGCACTCGTCACCGCGGCGCTCGCCCGCTGGGAACAGGAGCACACCCAGGCGGTGATCGACGGGCTGGACGAGGCCGCGACGCCCACCGAACGGGTGCGTTCGATCCTGGCCAGCACCGTCAGCGCCGACCCGCTGCGCGCCCGGGTGGAGGTCAACCTGCTGGCCGCGGCCGACCACCCGCTGGTCGCGCCCACGATGGACCGTGTGGTCCGGCGCCGGCTGGCGACCCTGCGGGCGCTCTTCGCCGGTGCCGGCTTCGCGGCCGACGAGGCGGACCGGCGGGCCGTGCTCGCCTACACCACCTATGTCGGGCACCTGCAACTGATGGTGCGGATGCCGGGACTGATGCCGCAGAGCCGTGCCGCCCGGTCGGCCTACCTGGAGACGGCCCTCGGTGTGATCACCGAGGGGACGTGACCGTGCCGTCCGGCCACGTCGGCGCCGCGGCGCTGCCGCCGGGCCAGCGTCCGGCCCCGCTGGCCCGCTTCGGGCTGCCCCGGTTCGCCGGGGTGGTCCCGGTGCCGCCGCCGCATCCGGTGCTCACCGTCGGCGGCGTCGTACGCCACCCCACCCAGCTGGCCGTCGCCGAGCTGACCGGCCTGCCGTCCCGGCGTGAGGTCCACGCCGCCCTGCACTGCGTGACCACCTGGTCCGCGACGGGGCTGCGCTGGGGCGGCGTCCCGTTCGCCGCCGTGCACGAACTGGTCACCGGGCTCGTCCGGCCGCATCCGCGCGCCACCTGGGTGACCGTCACCGGCCTCGACGGCTACCGCGCCTGCCTGCGGCTCGATGACGCCCTCGCCGACGACGTCCTGCTCGCCGACAGCCTCGACGGCGAGCCGCTGACCGGGCCGCACGGGGCGCCGCTGCGGCTCGTCGTACCCCGGTCGTACGGGTACAAGAGCGTCCGGCACGTCTGCGCCCTCGACTACCGGCTGGCCTACGACGCGGGCTCGGCGGGCTGGCTCGCCCACCCGCGCGGGCGGGTCGACCGGGAGGAACGCAGCCGGCTGCTGCCCGGCCCGGTGTGGCGGGCGGTCTGGCGTAACACCCAGCCCTCGGTGCGCCGCGCCTACCGGTCCGGACCGGCTCCCCAGCGGTCCGATCCGGAGTGACCCGCCCTGCGCCGGAGCCGTCGGTCAGTGGGTGTCGGGATGGACGGTCGCCTGCACCTGGCCCGCCGGCCCGATCGGGCGGTGGGCGGTGGTGGCCGGCGTGCCGGGGATGACCGCCGTGGCCGGGTTCGACGGCGTGGCCGGAACGGCCGGGATGGTCGGGATCCGCTCCGGCCGGCTGGGCACC
>NZ_JALDST010000017.1 GCF_022747945.1 Micromonospora sp. R77 | reverse complement strand
ACCGGCCCATGCCACGGGCGGCGGCTTCCCGGTCGGCGCGCGACGCGGTGCCGCCCAGCCAGACGCCCACCACGATGGCCACCGCGGCGAGCGCGACCAGCGGGATCCGGAGGCCGTAGAGGGAGAGGGCCTCGTGGAAGGCGGTCAACCCGATCAGGACGCCGGTGACCGGCTCGGACAGGGTCAGCGCGGTCAACGGGGCGGCGATCCGCCCACTCTGGAAGGCGCTCTGGTTGAGCTGGACGCCGACCAGGGCGACCAGCACCAGCGCGACGAACCTCGGGTCGAGGACCAGCGCCGCCGGGTCGCCGTGGAACCGCGTCGCAACCGACTTGAGCAGCGCCGAGGCGACGCCGTACAGGACGCCGGTGGCCACGCCGAGCAACGCGCCCCGGGCCGCGCCCCGGGTCCGCCGGGCGGCGAGCAGGCAGGCGGCCAGTACGCCGCCGGTGCCCACCGCCACCCACCACCACGCGGTCGCGCCCGGATCCGCCACCCCCGCCCGCGGGTCGACGGTGACCACGAACGCCACCAGCCCGACGACGCCGACCACGGTCGCGGCCAGGTCCCGGCGCTGCACCGGCCGCCGGTTCCAGGCGGCCTCGATCAGGATGGCCATGAACAGCCCGCTGGCAAGCAGGGGCTGCACGACGGCCAACGGGCCGTAGCGCAGGGCCACCGCCTGGGACGCCACCCCGGCCACGTCCGGCGCCCAGCCGAGCTGCCAGAGCCGGGTGCGGACGAGCCGGAACAGCAGCCGGGGATCCAGCGCCCGGCTGTCCGGCTGCCGCTTCGCCGCCCGCTGGTGCATCGTCGTGGAGAGGGCGAAGGAGAAGGCCGCGACGAGCGCGGCCAGCACCGCGAGGATCACCGCGCCGCGCTGCCGTGCTCGGCCAGCGGGCCCACCGTCCAGCCCCGCCAGTGGCACTCGTCGAGCAGCCGGGGCAGCGCGGCCAGGCCGGCCCGCCAGGCCCCCGGGGCCGCCGTACCGGAGGAGGCGTCGTGCAGCAGCACGGTGCCCCCACCGGTCAGGCCGGAACGGACGGTGCGCAGGACCGACTCCGGGGTGGCCGAGCCGGTCCAGTCCCGCCCCCAGCAGGTCCAGAGCACCGGCCGCAGCGCCAACCGGTGGGCGGCGAGCAGCGCCGCGCCGGTCAGCACCCCGTACGGCGGGCGGAAGAACCGCGGCGCACGGCCGGTGACGGCGGCGATCAGCGCCCGGCCGCCGGCCAGGTCCCGCCACGTGCCGACCGGTCCGCGCCGCAGCAGGTTCCGGTGGTCCCAGCCGTGCAGCGCCACCTCGTGACCGGCCGCCACGATCTCCCGGCCGAGCGCGGGCGAGCGGAGCAGCCGGGAGCCGAGCAGGAAGAAGGTGGCCCGCACCCGGTACGCGGCCAGCACCTCCAGGAAGCGCGGGGTGGACTCGGGGTCGGGACCGTCGTCGAAGGTCAACGCCACCCGGTCCGGCGGGCCCAGCCCGGCGAGCCCGGGCAGCAGCCGC
>NZ_JALDST010000016.1 GCF_022747945.1 Micromonospora sp. R77 | reverse complement strand
GTGGTCGGCGCCGGCCTCGGTGGCCTGGCGGTAGCCGGCGCGCTGGCCCGCTCGGGCTGGCAGGTCACGCTCCTGGAGCGGGCCGACCGGGTCCGCCCGGAGCCGACCGCCGTCGTGCTCTGGCCCAACGGGGTACGCGCGCTGCGCGCCCTCGGCCTCGGTGCCGGGCTGGACGCGATCGCCACCGAGCTGCCCGACGGCGGGATCCGCCGTCCCGACGGGCAGTGGCTGGTGCAGCCGCGTCCCACGCCCGCCGAACGGATGCCCGTGGTGGTGCACCGGGAGGACCTGCACGACGCGTTGATCGCCGGGCTCGGCGACCGGGTGGAACTGCGTACCGGGGTGGCCGTGCGGACCGTGCGGGCGGTCTCCGGGGAACGCCCCGCCGTGGGTGACGGCCGCCGCACCATCGAGGCGGACCTGGTGGTCGCCGCCGACGGCACCGACAGCGAGATCCGCCGGCAGCTCGCCCCCGAGGCGACCGTGGTCAGCTCCGGGTGCGCCGCCTGGCGGGCGGTGATCCCCTGGTACCAGGCGCCGAGGCTCCCCGCCGATCAGCCGGTGGGCGGGGAGACGCTGGGTGCCGGCTACCGGTTCGTGGCCGCCTCGCTGGGCGAGCGCGGCACCGCCGGCGGCTCCAGCCGGGGCGGCATCTACTGGGTGGCCACCGCTGCCGGCGCGCCCCGGCCGGAGCCGCCGGAGACCCAGCTCACCCTGCTCAAGCGCTGGTTCGCCGGCTGGCCCGCGCCGATCGCCGAGCTGCTCGACGCCACCGACCCGGCCGACCTGGTGCAGCAGGAGATCCGCGAGCTGCGCCCGCTGCCCCGGGCGTACGGTTTCCCGGTCGGGCCGGGCGGGGTGGTGCTGCTCGGTGACGCCGCGCACGCCATGCCACCGCACCTCGGGCAGGGCGCGTGCCTCGCCTTCGAGGACGCGGCGACCCTCGCCTCGCTGCTGAGGGAGTCCCGGCTGCCCGACGCGGTCGCGTCGTACGACCGGCTGCGCCGGCCCCGCGCGGCGACCGTGGTCCGGCAGACCCGCCGGATGTCGGCGGTCCTGCAGACCCGGGGGCGGCTCGCGCTGCGCGCCCGCGACGCGGCCCTGGGCACGATCAGCCCTCGGCTGCGCAACACCGCCGCCTCCGCCGCCGCCCAGTGGCAGCCGCCGGCCTGAGCCGCCGGCAGCCCCCGAACCGCCGGCAGCGGTCGGTGGGCCGGTAGCGGTCCGCGCGGTCGGTGGTGGCCGGCAGCGGCGGCGCCGGGCGGTCAGCCGATGACGGCGGCCGGCTCGGCGATGCAGGCGGTGCCGACCCGGTGGAACCCGACCCGCAGGTAGACCCGGGCGATCTCCTCGCTGCCGGCGGAGAGGAAGACCAGGTCGGTGCCGGCCGCCCGCAGCTCGTGGGCGAGGGTGGCGGTGACCGCCGCGCCGAGCCCTCGGCGGCGGGCCACCGGCAGGGTGGCCACCCCGGCGATCTCGGCGACGTCGTCGACGCGCATCGCCATCCCGCTGGCCAGCGC
>NZ_JALDST010000015.1 GCF_022747945.1 Micromonospora sp. R77 | reverse complement strand
CCGGGCTGGTCGGCGGGACGCTCGGGGTCGGAGGTGTCCGGGCTCACCCGATGATCCTCTCAGGCCGGGCGGCGGCGCGGGGTGCCGGTGCCGGTCACCGGGCGAACGGCTCCAGCATCACCGCGGCGGCCTTCAGCCACGCCGCCCGGGTCTCCGGCTGGAGCTGGTGGTACTCGATCGACGAACCGGTCTCCAGCGCCGCGTCGTACGGCACCACGGCCACGGCGCGGGTCCGGGTGGCGAAGTGCCGCTCCAGGTCGTCCTGGAGCGACGAGCGGCCCGGCGTCGGGCAGGAGATCAGGGTGACCGCGTTGTCGGCCAGCTCCCCCATCCCCACCTCGTGCAGCAGGTCGAGCATCCAGTCGGCGCTGAACGCGGCGTCCTCGCGGGGCACGGTGGTGACCACGAGCTGGTCGGCGGCCTGCATCACGGTGCGCCAGTTCGGGCTCTCCACGTTGTTGCCGGTGTCCACGCAGACCACGTCGTGGGTACGCCGCAGCAGCTCCAGCACCCGCTTGACGGTGAACTGGTCCAGCCGCTGCGCGAAGCGCGGGCTCTCCTCCCCAGCCAGCACGTCGTACGAGCCGTCGGAGGCGTGCCGCAGGTAGTCGTCGAGGTGCTCCAGCAGGGGTGCGCCCTCCAGGATCTCGATCTGCGCGAGGTCGGAGATCAGGTGCCGGATGGTCCGGGCGTGCCGGGCGCTGCCGGCGCGCAGCCCGAGGGTGCCGCGCAGCTCGTTGTCGTCCCAGGCGAGCACGCCCCGCCCGCGCACGCTGCCCACCGTGGCGGCGGCCAGCACGGTGGCGGTGGTCTTGTGCACGCCGCCCTTCGGGTTGGCGAAGGCGAGCACCCGTGGGGTGCCCAGCTCCCGGCGGAGCACCCCGGCGGCCCGCTCCTGCTCGGTCTCCGGGGCCGGCGCCCGCCACTCCACCCGGGCCGGCTCGCTGCGCACCGGATAGCCGTCGGAGATCGCCGGTGGTTGGTACGCCGGCACCGGCTCCACGGCCGGCCGGTACGTCGGGACGGGCTCCGCCGCCGGGAGCGCGGGCTCCGCCGCCGGATAGCTCGGTGGCCGGTAGCCGCTGTCGAGCAGCGGGGCGTAGCGGGACTCCGGGGGCGGTGCCTCGTGCCGGTAGCCGTTGTCCAGCACCGCGTAGCGGGACTCGACGGAGGCGGTGCCCCGGCGCGGCTCGGGCACGGAGCGACCCACCGCCGGTTCGGCCCGGTGCGGCGGGTCCGCCCGGTACGCCGGATCGGTCCGGTACGCCGGCTCGGCGCGGGGTGCGGGCAGCGGGTCGACCCGGGAGCCGGGCTGCCGGTCGGCCCGGTAGCCGGTGTCGGTGCCGTAGGCCGGGTCGACGCCGTACCCGGGCTCGGCGCCGTACGTCGACGCGGTGCCGTAGGCCGGCTCGGCACCGTAGCTCGGCTCGGCCCGGTAGCCGGGCTCGGCCGGGTAGCCGGGCTCGGCCGGGTAGCCGGGCTCGGCGCGGTAGCCGGGTTCGGCGGGGTGTGACGGGTCGAGCCGGTAGGCGGGCTCGACCCGGTAGCTCGCCTCCACCCGGTAGGCGGGCTCCGCGTCGTACGTCAG
>NZ_JALDST010000014.1 GCF_022747945.1 Micromonospora sp. R77 | reverse complement strand
CGGCCGCCGGGGCGGTGGTCGCCGAGGTGCGGGCGGCGGGCGGCACGGTGGTGGCGACCGGCGGCTGTTTCGACCTGCTGCACGCCGGCCACGTGGCGACCCTCCAGGCCGCCCGCCAGCTCGGCGACTGCCTGGTCGTCTGCCTGAACTCCGACGCCAGCGTGGCCGGGCTGAAGGGGGCCGACCGGCCGGTCGTACCGCAGGGCGACCGGTGCCGGCTGCTCGCCGCGCTGAGCTGCGTCGACGCGGTGCTGATCTTCGACGAGCCGACCCCGCACGCCGCGCTGTCCTGGCTGCGGCCGGACATCTGGGTCAAGGGCGGCGACTACGGCGGCGAGGAGTCGCTGCCCGAGGCGGAGATCCTGCGCCGCTGGGGCGGCGACACCGTGGTGGTGCCCTACCTCGACGGGCGGTCCACCACCGACATGATCGCCGCGGCGCGGGCGGGCCGGGGCTCCGGCGACTGGCCGGCGACGACCGTGGCGCAACCGGCGGGCGGGACGACGGTCGCCCCGTCGACCGTGGAGGAGGGGGCACGATGAGCGAGCGGATCGTCAGGTCCGGGACCCGGGTCGCCGGCCGTCGGTGGGCGGCGGCATGAGCAGCGAACTGCCCGGCAGCGGACCGACCGTCCTGGTCACCGGCGGGTCCAGCGGGCTCGGCGCGGCCGTGGTCACGGCGGTGGCCCGGGCCGGCGGCCGACCGCTGGTGCTGGACCGGCAGCGCCCCGCGGACGGGGTGCCGTGGATCCAGTGCGACCTGGCCGACACCCGGGCCGCCGAGGCCGCCACCCGGGACCTGGCCGAGCGGTCCGGCGGCCTGGACGCGGTGGTGACCGCCGCCGGGATGGACGTGCCCGGCCGACTCGCCGACGTGCCGGGGGAGACCTGGGAACGGATCGTCACGGTTGACCTGCTCGCCACCGCGGCGGTGATCCGGGCGGCGCTGCCCTACCTGGCGGCGTCGCGGGGCAGCATCGTCACCGTCGCCTCCACGCTGGGGGTGAAGGCGGTCAGCGACGCGACCGCGTACTGCGCGGCGAAGTTCGGGGTGGTCGGCTTCACCCGGGCGCTCGCCGCCGAGCTGGCCGGGAAGGTGGGTGTGACGCTGCTGATCCCGGGTGGGATGCGGACGGCGTTCTTCGACGACCGGGACGAGCAGTACAGGCCCGGCCCGGACGCCGTCCTCAACGACCCGGCCGACACCGCCGAGGCGGTCCTGTTCGCGCTCTCCCAGCCGCCCGGCTGCGCGGTACGCGAACTGGTGGTCTGCGCCGAGCAGGAGTCGTCGTACCCGTGATCCTGGTGCTGCGGGCGCTCGGCGTCGGTGACCTCGCGACCGGGGTGCCGGCGCTGCGCGCGGTGCGTGCCGCGTACCCCGGTGAGGAGCTGGCGCTGGTCGCGCCGCGCTGGTTGGCGCCGCTGGTCGCGCTGACCGGCGCGGTGGACCGGCTGGTCGAGGCGGACGGGCTGGGCCACCTGTCGTGGTCCGGCCCGCCGCCGGACCTGGCGGTCAACCTGCACGGCCGGGGCCCGCAGTCGCACCGGATGCTGGCCGAGGCCCGGCCGCGCCGGCTGCTCGCCTTCGCCGACGCCGACGCCGGGCACCGGGACGGCCCGCGGTGGCGGGCCGACGAGCACGAGGTGGA
>NZ_JALDST010000013.1 GCF_022747945.1 Micromonospora sp. R77 | reverse complement strand
GCCGCCGGACCCCCGGCGGACGCCCGACCACGGCACCGTCCGGGTCACGCTGCGGACGAGCCAGGGCCCGATCGGGCTGACCCTCGACCGGGAACAGGCCCCGTGCACGGTGCAGAGCTTCCTGCACCTGGCCCGGCACAGGTTCTACGACCGGACGCCGTGCCACCGGCTCACCGCGTACCCCACGTTGAAGGTGCTGCAGTGCGGCGACCCGTCCGGAACCGGCGAGGGCGGTCCGGGCTACCGGTACGCCGACGAACTCCCCACCGACCTGCCGCCCGCGCCCACCGACCCGACCGGGGTGCGCCGGCTCTACGCCCGCGGCACCCTGGCGATGGCGAACGCCGGCCCGGACACCAACGGCAGCCAGTTCTTCCTGGTCCAGTCGGACTCGGCACTGCGCCCCAACTACACCGTGTTCGGCACGATCGACGAGGCCGGGCTGGCCACCCTGGACCGGATCGCGGCCGGCGGGATCGCCGCCACGCCGGACGACCCGGCCCCGGTCGACGGCGCGCCGGCTCTGCCGGTGGAGATCTGCCGGGCCACCCGGGGCCGCTGAGCCCCACCCGGCGGGGCGGGTCGCCGTCCCGCCGGGTGCGGTCCGCCGGCCGGACGCCGGGGTGCGGATCCGCCGACCGGCTGCGTCGGGGAGTGCTCGCCTGGTCCTCGATGCGGCGGCGGGAGCATGACACGATGGCCGGTGTCCGGCCCGCCGGGTGGCCGGGACACGACCTGATGGAGTCGGCATGTCAGGACAGGCCGGCGTGCCTGTGCCAGGTTTGGCACCACTGTGGACGCACGATCCGGTGACGGCCGGCCCGTACCGGCTGCTCGGCCGGCTGGGTGCGGGTGGGCAGGGGGTCGTCTATCTCGGCGAGGACGACACGGGCGACCGGGTCGCCGTCAAGATGATCAACATCGACCTGAGCGATCCCCGGGCGCGCTCGCAGTTCATGAAGGAGATCGCCGCGGCCCGCCGGGTCGCGCCGTTCTGCACCGCCCAGGTGCTCTTCGCCGAGGTGGACGGGGAGCGGCCCTACGTGGTCAGCGAGTTCATCCCGGGGCCCACCCTGCACCGGCACGTCCGCGAGCACGGCCCGGTCGTCGGCAACGCGCTGCACCGGCTCGCGGTCGGCACCGCCACCGCGCTCGCCGCGATCCACCGCTCCGACGTGGTGCACTGCGACCTGAAGCCGGACAACGTGGTGCTGGGCCAGGACGGGCCGCGGGTGATCGACTTCGGCATCGCTCGCGCCCTGGGCATCACCGAGACCGCGTCCAGCCAGGTCATGGGGACCACCGCGTACATGGCGCCCGAGCGGTTCCGCAACGACGGCGTCGGTCCACCCTGCGACGTGTTCGCGTGGGCCGCCACGATCGCCTTCGCCGCCGGCGGCCGGCCGCCGTTCGGCAACGACTCGCTCTTCGCGGTGATGCACCGGGTGCTCCACGAACCGCCCGACCTGCCCGCGCTTCCCCCGGGTCTGGACGCCCTGATCCGGCAGTGCCTGGCCAAGGAGCCGGCGGACCGGCCGGAGGCCGAGCAGGTGCTGGTACGGCTGCTCCGGCAGGACGACCGGGTCACCGGCCCGCTGCGCCCCGACACCGTGCTCGCGGTCGGTGACGAGACCGCCGGCGCGCCCACACCGAACCACCCGCTGCCCCGGCCCGCCGCA
>NZ_JALDST010000012.1 GCF_022747945.1 Micromonospora sp. R77 | reverse complement strand
CCCCCCGGGCCCGGACACCGTCGTGGTGCTGCTCGACGACATCGTCACCACCGGGGTGACCCTGGCGGCGATGAGTCGGGTCTTGCACGCCGCGGGAATGCCGCCATTCGGCGCGGCGGTGCTCGCCGCAACGCAAAAACGGCGCCATTGGTGACGCTTCGTGTTTCCGTTTCACCCCTTGGTGTATGAGCTGTGAAAATTCCTGGGCGTCCTCGACAACCGGGGGTGACTGTCGGGCGTACAGGCGTTAGCGTTTTCGTGTCGGGGGTAGGAGGTTTTCCCACCCACCCCGGCGGTGAGAGGAGGCGTAGCCGTACTGACCCGGTCGACGCCGAGTGGGGAGCTCCCAGGGCGTGCGGACCGGGATACCGGAACGAAGGACCGTCCGAACAAGGGAGGTCACGTGGACATCGTGGTCAAGGGCCGTAACGTCGAAGTGCCGGACCATTACCGGGTGCACGTAGCTGAGAAACTCGCAAAGATCGAACGCTACGACCACAAGCTCATTCGAGTTGACGTCGAGTTGTTCCATGAGCGGAATCCACGCCAGGCCGATCACTGCCAGCGGGTGGAAATCACCTGCGTGACGCGGGGTCCGGTGATCCGGGCCGAGGCCTGCACGAACGACTTCTACAGCGCGCTGGACGCGGCCATCGCCAAACTCGACACCCGGTTCCGCCGGGCCGCCGACCGCCGCCGGGTCCACCGGGGCCGGCACGCGCCGCTCTCCGTCGCCGCCGCCACCGCCGACCTGCCGGTCGCCCTCCCCGCCGCCGTGTCGACCAACGGCGCCGGCTCGGCCACCGCGCTCGCGGAGCGGACCGACGAACCCCTCGACGAGTACGACGACCAGCCCTGGCACATCGCGCGGGAGAAGGTGCACCCCGCCGAGCCGATGACCGTCGACGACGCCCTGTTCCAGATGGAACTGGTCGGCCACGACTTCTACCTGTTCCACGACAAGGAATCCGGCCGGCCGAGCGTGGTCTACCGGCGGCACGCCTACGACTACGGGATCATCTCGCTCGACACCTGAGCGGCGGCGCGGGGCCGGGGCGGCGCAGCCGCCCCGGCCGTGTCCACCTGCAAGGAAGGGCCCCCTGTTAACGCCTGCGGTAGAGCAGGGGCCCCCTGTTAACGCGCCGGACCCGCCGGGCGGTCCGTGGCGAGCACGGCGTGCAGCACCGAGTCGACGCGGGTGCCGTCCGGGCCGGGGAGCCGGCCGCGCAGCAGCCCCTCCCGCCGGAAGCCGGCCTTCTCCAAGACCCGCCGGGAGGCCACGTTCTCCTCCCGGGTGCCGGCCCAGAGCCGGGCCAGCCCGATGTCGAACGCCCAGTCGGTGACGAGCCGTACCGCCCGGCTGGCGAAGCCCCGCCCGCGCGCCTCGGGGAGCAGGCTGTAGCCGAGCATGGCCTGGCCGGTCGACGGCTCGTCGTAGAACAGGGCGCAGCCGCCGGCGAACCCGCCGGTCGTCGCGTCCAGCACCGCGAGGTCGGCAGCGCGGCCGGCCAGCCAGTGGTGCTCCGCCAGGTGACAGCGTCGCTCGGCCCAGTCCCGGGTCGGTGGCGCCGGTGGCACCCGGTTGGCCACCACC
Source organism: Micromonospora sp. R77 (assembly GCF_022747945.1). NCBI lineage: Bacteria > Bacillati > Actinomycetota > Actinomycetes > Micromonosporales > Micromonosporaceae > Micromonospora > Micromonospora sp. R77. The sequence goes on along the minus strand of NZ_JALDST010000012.1, from coordinate 206 downwards.
TCCGGCAGGGTGTGCAACCGGTACAGGGCGTCCGCGTCGTCCGGGGCGAGCCGGCGCAGGGTCACCACGCCGTCGGTGAGCCGGCCGGCGGGCAGGTCGGGCAGGAGCCGCGCCACCGGGCCGGGCGGGTCGTCGGCGAGGCGGACCCAGACGCTCATGTCGTGCCGCACCCCGTCCTGCGGTGCGCCGGCCGCGCGCCGGTCGCC
>NZ_JALDST010000011.1 GCF_022747945.1 Micromonospora sp. R77 | reverse complement strand
CGTGCTGCACACCTCCGGGTCGACCGGCGTGCCGAAGGGCGTCGCGGTGCCGCACCGCGCCCTGGGCAACCTGCTCGCCACCCTCGTCGAGCGGCCCGGCCTCGGCCCGGACACCGTGCTGGCCGCCGTCACCACCCTCTCCTTCGACATCGCCGCCCTGGAGCTGTTCGGGCCGTTGACCGTGGGCGGCCGGGTGGACGTGGTGCCCCGGCCGGTCGCCGCCGACGGGTCCCGGCTCGCCGCCCACCTGGCCGAGGTGGGCGCGACCGTGGTGCAGGCCACCCCGACCACCTGGCGGCTGCTGCTCGCCGCCGGCTGGCGTCCCGACCCCGACGTGGCGGTGTGGTGCGGCGGGGAGGCGTTCCCCGCCGACCTGGCCCAGGCCCTGGCCGCCACCGGCGCGCCGGTGTGGAACCTGTACGGGCCGACGGAGACGACGGTCTGGTCGACGGCGTACCGGGTGACGGGGGACGAGGACCCGGTGCCGTTGGGCGGGCCGGTGGCGAACACCGAGCTGCTGGTGGTCGACGACGCGGGCCGGCGGGTGCCGGTCGGCGTGCCGGGGGAGCTGTGGATCGGCGGCGCGGGGGTGGCGGCCGGCTACTGGCGGCGCGACGAGCTGACCGCGCAGCGCTTCGTGCCGCATCCGGAGCGCCCGGACGCGCGGGTGTACCGCACCGGTGACCTGGTGCGCTGGCGCGCCGACGGCCGGCTGGAGTTCCTCGGCCGGCGCGACTTCCAGGTGAAGCTGCGCGGGCACCGGATCGAGCTGGGCGAGATCGAGTCGGTGCTGCGGGCCCACGACGGCGTCGACGACGCGGTGGTGGTGGTCCGCGAGGACGTCCCCGGCGACCAGCGGCTGGTGGCGTACCACGTCGGGGGCGCCGCCGCCGACGCGCTGCGGGACGCCTGCGTCGAGCGGCTCCCCGGGTATCTGGTGCCGGCGGTGTTCGTGGCGCTGCCCGCCCTGCCGCTCACCGCTAACGGCAAGGTCGACCGGCGGGCCCTGCCCGCCCCCGACCCGGCCCGCCGGGCCGGCGCGTACGACCCGCCGCGGGGCGACGCGGAGGAACGCCTCGCCGGCATCTTCGCCGACCTGCTCCGGCTGGACCGGGTCGGCCGGGACGACGACTTCTTCGCCCTCGGCGGGCACTCCCTGCTCGCCACCGCCCTGGTCGGCCGGATCGCCGCCGAGCTGGGCGTCGAGGTGCCGGTCCGGGCGGTCTTCGCGCAGCCCACCGTGGCCCGGCTCGCCGCCGTCCTCGGTCTCGGCGCACCGCCCGCCGCCGGGGACCTCACCCCCGTCGAGCGTCGACCGGACGCCGACGGGCTGGTCCGGCTGCCCGCCTCGTTCCAGCAGCGCCGTGTCTGGTTCCTCGCCCAGTTCGAGCCGGACACCGCCGCCGCCTACCACCTGTACGGCGGGCTGCGGCTGCACGGCCGGCTCGACCACGACGCGCTGCGTGCCGCCGTCGACCTGGTGGTCCGCCGGCACGAGACGCTGCGTACCGGCTTCGCCGCCGTGGACGGCGAACCCGTGCAGGTGATCCACCCCGAGGTGCCCAGCCCGCTGTCCGAGGTGGACCTGACCGGGGCCGCCGACCGGGACGCCGCCCTGGCCGAGCTGCTCGACGACGCCGCCCGCCGGCCGTTCGACCTGGCCGTCCCGCCGCTGCTGCGGATCGTCCTGGCCAGCCTCGGCGACGACGACGCGGCCCTGCTGGTCACCCTGCACCACGCCGTCGGCGACCGGCTCGCCGTGGAGGCGCTGACCGGGGAGCTGTCGGCCGCGTACACCGCGCTGGCGGCCGGGACGCGGC
>NZ_JALDST010000010.1 GCF_022747945.1 Micromonospora sp. R77 | reverse complement strand
CGGGTCAGCGCGCCGGGGGCTCGCCGACCCGGACCAACCCGCTCTGGTACGCCACGACGACGAGCTGGGCCCGGTCCCGGGCGCCCAGCTTCATCATCGCCCGGTTGACGTGCGTCTTCGCGGTCAGCGGGGAGACCACCAGCCGCTCGGCGATCTGCTCGTTCGACAGTCCGGCGGCGACCAGGGTCACCACCTCACGCTCCCGCTCGGTGAGCACCCGCACCTGCTCCGGGGTGGCCCGCGGGTCCGGCTCCGGCTGGGCCAGGAACCGGGCGATCAGCCCCCGGGTGGCCTTCGGCGACAGCAGCGCCTCCCCCGCCGCGACGGTACGGATCGCGTCGAGCAGCTCGGCCGGTTCCACCCCCTTGCCGAGGAAGCCGCTGGCCCCGGCGCGCAGCGCCTGGAAGACGTACTCGTCGACCTCGAAGGTGGTCAGGATCAGCACCCGTACGCCGGCCAGGTCCTCGTCGGCGGTGATCTCGGCGGTGGCGGCCAGCCCGTCCAGCTCGGGCATCCGGATGTCCATCAGCACCACGTCGGCGCGGAGGCTGCGGGCCCGTTCGACGGCCTCCCGGCCGGTGGCCGCCTCACCGACCACGGTCAGGTCGGGCGCGGAGTCGATGAGCACCCGGAATCCGGCCCGCAGCAGCTTCTGGTCGTCGGCGAGCAGCACCCGGACGGTCATGCGGCCTCCTCCTCGGGGGCGGGCAGCTCGGCCCGGACCAGCCAGCCGCCCTCCGGTCGCGGCCCGGCCGAGAACGCGCCACCCACCGTCTCGGCCCGCTCCCGCATGCCGACCAGTCCCAGCCCGGCACCGGGGCCGGCGGCGTCGGCCGGCCGGGGCGGGCCGTCGTCGCGTACCTCGATGGTGACGCCGTCGGGGTCGTAGCGCAGGCGGACCGCGACGGCCGCACCCGGCGCGTGCTTGTGCGCGTTGGTCAGCGACTCCTGGATGATCCGGTACGCGGCCACGTCGACGGCGCTCGGCAGCGGCCGGGGCTGCCCGGCGACGGTCCAGCGCACCGGCTGCCCGGTGCTGAAGCCCTCCACCAGCGCGTCGAGCCGGTTGAGGCTGGGCGCCGGCTCGGTCGGCGCGTCGGTCTCGTCGTCGCGCCGCAGCACCCCCAGCAGGGTGGCCAGCTCGTCGAGGACGGTCCGGCTGGCCGAGCGGACGTGCCCGAGCGCCTCCTGCGCCGCGTCGGGCTGCTCGCGCAGCAGGTGCCCGGCCACCCCGGCCTGCACGTTGATCAGCGCGATGTGGTGGGCGACCACGTCGTGCAGCTCCCGGGCGATGCGCAGCCGCTCCTCGGCGACCCGACGGCCGGCCTCCTCCTCCCGGGTCTGCTCGGCCCGCCGGGCCCGTTCCTCCAGCACCGCCACGTACGCCCGCCGGCTGCGCACCGCGTCGCCGACGGCGACCGCGACACCGAACCAGAGCAGCAGCACCACCACGGCCGGGTCGTACCACGACACGTCGAGCGTGGCCGCTCCCGCGGCGCCGAGCAGGAGGGCACTCGCCGCACCGGCCGCGACGCCGGTGCGCCGGTCGGTGCGGGTGGCGACGGTGTACGCGGCGATCCCCACCGTGAGCACGAAGGGGCCGCGTGCCTGGTGGCCGAGAAGGGCGAGCACGACGGCGGCGAGCGTCGCACCGAGCACCGGCAGCGGGTACCGGCGGCGCACCGCCAGCGCGGCGCAGCCGATCAGGACGAGCAGCACCGCGCCGAGGCTGAGCGGGTCCCGGGGCGGCCCGCCGGGCGGGTTCACCGGCAGCAGGCTGACCGCGAAGAGAACCGTGGCCAGCAGCGCGTCGGCAACCGTCGGGTGCGTCCGCGCGA
>NZ_JALDST010000009.1 GCF_022747945.1 Micromonospora sp. R77 | reverse complement strand
CGACCACGGCCGCCTCGGCGCGGCGTACCTCCGCGGTGGCCTCGGCGACGGCGCGCTCCGCGGCGGCGCACTGCTGCGCGTACCAGTCGTGCGCCTCGGCGCGCTGGGTGGCCACCCGGGCGGTCAGCTCGGCGAGCCGACGGAGCTGGGCGGCGTACGTCTCACTCGTGACCGGTTCGTTCATCGGGACGGACCATAAGGGATGATCACCTGTCCGGTGCGGTGCATCGCCCGGTCGAAGTAGAGCCCCCGCCACGGCCGGGGATACCAGTCCGGCCCGCCGCTGCCCGGATAGAGCGAGGAGCCCAGCTCGCCGCCCTGCACGTCCAGCGCCACCCAGGCCCCGATCTGGTCGGTGCGGGCGGCCGGCCCGCCCAGGTCCACCCGCATCCGGGCCACGCCCCGCCACCACGCCAGGACGTGCGTACGCCGTTCCGGCCCGTCGTGCAGGATCCGCCGCAGCTGCTCCAGCCCGCTGCGCCGACCGGCCCGCCCGGCGAGTTGACCCGAGGCCGCGTCGACCGCGTAGAGCAGCAGGTAGTGCGGCGTGCTCGGGGTGCCCGGCGCACCCAGCGAGTCACCCACCTCCGCCATCAGCTCGGTGACGCTGTCCTCGTCGTACCAGGCGGCGTCGTCGGCCAGGTCGGCGTAGAGCTCCCGGGCGGCCGGATCGGCGTCCGGGTCGAGGCAGGCGATGGAGAACCGGGCCGTGCCGGGGCGGTGCTGCCGGGCCAGCGAGCGGGCGGCGGCGTCCAGCACCGCGCACGCCTCGTCGACCCGGGTGCCCAGCACCGCCAGGTTCCGCCCGGGGGCGCGGGGCAGCCGCAGCGCCGCCGACCGGGCCTGCACGTCGATGATCTCGCCGAGCAACGCCACCGGACTACGCGGCACCCCCTCGTCGGGCGGGGTGAGTGCCCGGAAGTCCGGGGCGTCGGCCAGCCGGGGGATCGCGTCGCCGTCGAAGAGCCGGGCCGGCGCGGCGTCGGCCGGTCGCATCCGCCACAGCCGGTGCTGCAACTCGCTCCAGCTCTCCCAGTCGCTGGCGGACGGGATCCGGGCCACCTCGTTCCCCTCGGTCAGCCCGGACTCGGCGTTGACCACGGCGTGGTGCCGGGGCAGGGACTGCGCCGCGTCGTTGCGTTCGGCGAGGATGCGCAGTGCCTTGGGCAGCGCGATCCGCAGAGTGAACTGGGCGACCAGCGCGGGCCGGCCCCACAGCGCCTCGATGCCCCGGACATCCTGCGAGGCGAGCACCAGGTGGATGCCCTGCGACCGGCCCCGCCGGGCCAGGTCCTCCAGCAGGTCGGCGGCCTCCCGGGCGACCACGTCCCGGCCGGCCAGCAGCGCCTGGAACTCGTCGACCACCGCGACGATCCGCGGCCAGTGCCCGGTCGGGTCGACCGCCCGCAGCTCGGCCAGCTTGGTGACCTCGTGCTTCTTCGCGGCGTCCGCCCGGCGGCGCAGCTCCTCGGCGAGGAAGCGCAGCAGCGCCAGCCCGAACTCCCGGTCGGTGTTGACGTTGATGCCGACCAGCCGCATGTGCGGCAGCCAGCTCGGGTCCCGCCGGCCCTGCGCGAACCGGGCGAAGGACACCCCCTCCTTGAAGTCGAGCAGATAGAACTCCAGCTCGGCGGGGGAGTAGCGGGACGCCAACGCGCCGATCCAGGCGAAGATCAGGTTCGTCTTGCCGGTGCCGGACGGGCCGCCGATCAGCGCGTGCGGCGGGTAGTCGCCGAGGGTGAGCAGCACCGGCCGGCCGTGCGGACCCTCCCCGATCGGGGCGCTCAGGCCGTGCGCCGAGTCCTCCTGCCAGAACCGGTCGGCCGGCGGCAGCAGGTCGGTGAACGGGGCCGGCGGGGGACCGGCGTTGACCCGCGACGCCACCTCCCGACAGGTCTCGGTGACCAGGGTGGCCGGGGGCGCGTCGTCCAGGGTGACCGGCAACCCGGCCACCCGCGCGCCGTCGGGCTGCACCACGACCCGGGTCACCGTCGGGTGGTCGGGCAGGTCGATGCCGCGGACCACCAGGTGCACCCCGCAGGCCGCGCCGGTGCGGACCACCCGGTCCAGCTGGCCCCGCTCGTGCCGGTTCAGCTCGTCGCCGCCGAGCAGCACCGCCACCCGCCACGGCTCGGGCCGCCGGCCCGTCGCCGCGGCCAGCTCCCGCAGCGAGCCGTGCTCGCCGGCCAGCACCGTCTCGTTGATCCGGCGGATCTGCTCGACCAGGTCGTCCAGCAGCCGGCCCAGCCCACCCGGGCCGACGAAGGTGAGCAGCCCGGCGGTGCCGAGCGGGGCGAACCCGGCCAGGCCGCCGCCGAGGTGCTCCGGGTCGTACCCGAAGAGGCGGACCGACCCGGGGTCGGCGCGGCCGACCGAGCGCAGCAGCAGCGCCGGCACCACCGCGGCGATGCCGTCGGTGTCCCCGCCGGCCAGGTGGACGTGCCCGGCGTCCAGCAGCGGC
>NZ_JALDST010000008.1 GCF_022747945.1 Micromonospora sp. R77 | reverse complement strand
GCCCCGGGCCAGGGTCCAGGCCAGTTCGGTGCCCCAGTCGGCCAGCCGCTCGGCCTCCCGCCGGTACGGCAGCAGCGCCGCCGCCAGCCCGGACAGGTGCGCGTCGAGGGTGTCCAGATGGGTCATCAGGCCACCGCCGGGGCCGGTCGGGCGACGGTGCTCACCGAGGCGTAGACCGCGCTGAGCTGCTCGGCGCAGCGCTTCCACGAGTAGCGGCTGCGGATCCGGTCCAGCGCCGCCGTGGCGTACGCGAACCGGCGCACCTTGTCGGCGAGCAGCCGGCGGATCGCGGTGCCCAGTGCGCGGGGGTCGCGCGGCGGCACCAGGTCGCCGGTGAGCCCGTCGACCACGGTGTCGGCGATGCCACCGACGTTCGTGCCGATCACCGGCACGCCGCAGGCCATGCTCTCCAGCGGGGTGAGCCCGAACGGCTCGTACCAGGGGGCGGCGACCAGCACGTCGGCCGAGCGGTACCAGGCGGCCATCTCCTCGCGGGGCACCGCGCCGACCAGCTTCACCCGGTCGGCGACGCCGCAGGACTCGGCGATGGCGCGCAGCCGGCGGGCGAACGAGTCGGCGGGGAGCAGCTCCGCCGGCGGGCCGCCGACCACCACGCACTCGGCCTCGGGGACGGCCGGCAGCGCCCGGACGACCTCCAGGAAGCCCTTGCGTTCCACCATCCGGCCGACGGTGAGGATCCGCGGCCGGGCCGGGTCGCGCGGGGCGACCGGACCGTCGGGGCGGAACACCTCCTGGTTGACGCCGGAGGGGACCAGCGCCATCCGGGACCGGGGCACACCCAGCCGGACCAGCTCACCCACCTCGTCCTCGCACTGCACGATGACCCGGTCGACGGCCCGGCCGAGCGCCCGCTCGTAGCCGACCCGTCCTGGTGGGCTGGTGTCCCGGGAGCCCTGGTGGCGGCGCTTCACCGCGCCCAGCGCGTGGTACGTCAGCACGGTCGGCACCCCGGCCCGCCGCCCGGCGTGCACGGTGGCCAGGCCGCTCATCCAGAAGTGCGCGTGCGCCACGTCGGGGGTCCAGTCCCCGTGCCGCCACCGGTCGGCCAGCCAGCTGCCGAACTCGCCCATGTAGGGCAGCAGTTCGTCCTTGGGCACCCGCCGGGCGGGGCCGGCCGGCACGTGCCACACCTGGTAGCCGGCCGGCGTGGACACCGACTCGGCGAGCCCTGCCGCGTCGCGGCGGGTGTAGACGCGAACGTCGTGCCCCTCGCCGACCAGCGCGGAGGCGAGTTCCGCCACGTGGGTGTTCTGACCGCCGGCGTCCTCCTCGCCGAGGACGGCGAGCGGGCTGGCGTGCTCCGAAATCATCGCGATGCGCATGTCTCCTCCTCCATGAGTCGGTCCCAGTCAGCGAGGAACCGGTCGAGCCCGAAACGTTCCTTGGTCACCTCACGCGCCCGCGCCCCCAGCCGGTACGCCGCGTCGCGGTCCCCGGCGAGCCAGCGGGCCGCCTCCATCAGCGTGTCGACCCGGGTGGAGAGCACCCCCGCGTCGGGCGGTACGGCGTCCACCGCCTCGGTGGTGGCCAGCGCCACGACCGGCATCCCGATGGTCATCGCCTCGATCAGGCTCAGCCCGAGCGAGGTCCACCGGCACAGGTGCAGGTACGCCCGCCGCCGCGCCACCTCCGCGTGCATCCGGTCCTGCGGCAGGTCGTCGAAGCCGGTGACCGGGTGGGGGAGTGCCAGGCCGCGCGCGGTCAACGCGTCCGGCAGCCCGGCCACCCCCATGCCGAAGACGTCCAGCGGGGCGACGGCGGCGAACCGGGGCATCAGGTCGGTGCCGGTGACCCGCCAGCGGCGTACCGGCTCGTTGGTGACCACGGCGAGGTGGTCCACGTCGCCGGTCCACTCCACCCGGGGCGGGACGATGCCGTGCTCGACGACGGCGGTGCGGGTGCCGCCGTTGTCCCAGAACAGCTCGTTGAAGTGCGTGACGTGGGTGAGCAGCAGGTCGTCCCGGTCGGCCATCGGGTGGCGGGTGTTGGGCACGTCGCCCTTGGGGGTGTTGTGCTCGACGTAGATCGCCGGGAGGTCACGGCCGGGCCGGCGACCCAGCCACTGCTGGGCCAGCTCCAGCTCCTCGGGGCGTTGCAGGATCACCACGTCCACCTCGGCCCGGCCGAGCTGCTCCGGCGTCACCTCGACGGCGCTGTCGGGCCACGGATAGGTCCGCGCCCGGCCGAGGCCGTACGGGCCCCGGTCCGGGGTGACCGGGACCAGGTAGCGGTGTCGCCCGTGCACGAAGGACGTGGTCCAGGAGCCGTGCACGTGCCAGAGCAGAACGTTCATGCCTCTCCTCGCGACTGGGACGGGGTGGACAGGGTCGGGGGTGGTCAGGTGGGCGGGGGTGCGAGGAGTCGGACGGCGGCGACGACCTCGGCCGGGTCGATCCCGGTCAGGCAGGGGTGCCCGGTGACCGGGCAGATCGCCGCCCGGGTGTCCCGGCAGGCGGCGTCGGCGTCGCCGAGCCGGACGTTCGGCACCCGGTAGGGACCCCACTGTCCGTAGGGGACGGTCGGGGCGAAGAGGCTGACGACGGGCGTACCGACGGCGGCGGCGAGGTGCGCGGGGCCGGTGTTGCCGACCACCACGCAGCGGGC
>NZ_JALDST010000007.1 GCF_022747945.1 Micromonospora sp. R77 | reverse complement strand
GCGGCGGACGCGGCCGGGGTGCTGGGTGCGGTGCTGACCGACCATGCGGGCGGTTGGCCGTTGCCGCGGGCGGCGCGGCCCGTCGTCGACGTGGACTACGTGCTGGCCGCCGGTGGGCTGCTCGCCGACGACCATCCGGGGGCGGCGCGGGCGTTGCTGCGCCGGCACCTGGACCGGTGAGCGCACCGACGGTCAGCCCATCGAGACGCGCCGACGCGACACGCCGTGGCGCAACACACGACAGGCCGGGGTGGGTTGACAACGGGCGGGGGGCAGCACGTACCGTCTTTGAGTCCTACCACGGGAAGCGGCTGTTGTTCGCTTCGTCCCTTCGTCCGCTGGCCGAGCGACCTTCATAGTCGCGGCGGCCAGGTCCAGCGGGCGGGGGTCGGCGGGGCGGCGCGAACCGGCCGCGGTTACCGGTGTACGGGCAGGGTGAAAGGCACGGCCAGTAGACAACGGCCAGGCGGGGGCAGCCAGTCCACGTCGGGTCGGTCCGAAGGTCGGCGCCGTTCACTCTCGCCCCACCGGCCGGGAAGGGCCTGGGAGCATCGGGGCGCGGCGTGAGCCGCGCCCCGATTTCGTTGCCGTCCACGCCCGGGTCAGGGGTGCCAGGACTCCAGCAGGTCGGCCAGGAGCACCGGCTGGCTCATGGCGAGCAGGTGCCCGCCGGGCAGCACGGCGGGCTCGATGCCCAACCGTTCGCGGGCCAGGCGGCGCTGGAACTCCAGCGGGAAGAGCCGGTCGTCGCGGCCGGAGACCACCCGGGTCGGCACGTCCGGCCACCGGCGCAGCGGGTTGGGTCGGGTGAACACCGATTCGGACTCCGACGCCCGGTCACCGGCCAGCAGCGACGCGGCCACCTCGTCGGGCACGTCGTGCAGGAAGTCCACCACCAGGTCCACCGGGGCGTCCGGGTCGCGGCCCTGCGCGGCGGCGTACGCGGCGCGGGCCGGGCCGTGGCCGGTCGCGTCCCCCCACTCGCCGGGGGTCTCCCCGGGGGCGGGGATCATCGGGTTGAGCAGCACCAGCAGCCGCACCGCCGGGTGGTCGGCCACCAGCGGCGCGGTGAACGCGCCGAGCGACTGGGCGACCAGCACCACGTCGTCGTGGCCGTCGACGGCGGCGCGGACGACGGCGGCGTATTCCGGCAGGGCGGCCCGCTCGTCGGCGGCGGGTAGGTCCACCGGCACCACGTCGTGGCCGCGGCGGCGCAGTTCGGTCGTCAGGGGCTGCCAGAACGCGGCTTCGCCGCCGGCCCCCGGGATCAGCACGTAGGTCGTCGCCATGCCCGCCACCCTGCCAGCCGGGTACGACAGTCCGGGTGGTGGTCAGCGGCCGGTGGGGCGGCGGACCACGACGACGTCACGGTCCTGGTACCCCGCCGCCGCGGCTGATCGGCGCGGCGACCACCACCGACGGTGCTACCGGGCTAGGCTTCCCGGTATGACCAGACCGGTGCGGAAGCTGTCGATCTCCGTTCCGCCGGACGTCGCCGAGCGGCTGGAACGCGAACCCAACGCCAGTGCCTACCTGGTGGAGGCGGCGCGGGCGCTGATGCGCCGCGAGGCGCTGAGCGCCGAGCTGGCGCACCAGGGCATCCCGGTGACCGAGGAGGGGGTGACGCGGGCGCGGGCGGCCCGCGCCGCCGTGGACGCCGCCTGGCCGTCGGAGCGCTACCAGGCGGTCCGTGAGCGGGTGCAGGCCGCGATCGACACCGAGGCCACCGGTGCCGCGCGGGCGCCGGCCGCGTGACGACGCCCGACGCGCCGCCGGTACGGCTGGTGCTGGACCGCTCCGCGCTGCTGGCGTACCTGGCCGGATCGGTACACGTGGGCGAGCCGCTGCACGAGGTGATCGCCGACGGGGTCCGGTTCGGGGTGACCGCCGTGACCGCCGCGGAGACCCTCGCCGTCGTGGACGACCCGAAGGACCGGGCGGCGCTGGGCCGGCTGCTCGGTCTGGACGCGTGCGCCGTGCTCCCGACGGCCGCGGCGTCGTGGCAGGAGTTGGCGTACTGGCGGGGCTTCACCGGCCGGGTGGACCTGGCGACCACCGTGCTGGCCTGCCTGGAGCACGACGCCCCGATCCTGACCGGGGAACCGCGCTACGGCGACGGGGACCTGCCGGTGATCCACCTGCCCGACTAGGCCGCCACCGGAGCGACGCCGGGCGGGCCGGGACGGGTAGCCTTCGGCGCGTGATCGTGGTGAGGTGCCGGTGACGACGCTCGACCGGGAAGAGACGCGGGCCACGGACGGGGCCCGAGACGCCGGGAAGCCCCGTCCCCTGAGGTTGACGGTGGCCGTGCCGCTGGCCGTGGTGGCCGGGCTGGCGCTGCTGGCCGCGTTCCCCCCTTACGGGGTGTGGCCGCTCGCGCCGGTCGGGGTGGCGCTGCTCGCCGCCGCCGTGCACCGGCGGCGGCTGCGCGCCGGCGCCGGGCTGGGCTTCCTGGCCGGGGTGACCCTGTTCGCGCCGCTGCTGGAGTGGACCAACCTGCACACCGGCTACCTGCCGTGGGTGCTGCTGTCGCTGCTGCAGGCCGGCTACCTGGCGCTGCTGGGCGCGGCCGGCGCCTGGGTGTCGCCGCTGGTCGACCGGTACCGGGCGGCGTGGCCGGCGGTGACCGGGGTGCTGTGGGTCGGGCAGGAGGCGCTGCGGGACCGCACCCCGTTCGGCGGGTTCCCGTGGGGTCGGCTGGCGTTCAGCCAGGACTCCTCGCCGCTGCTGCGGCTCGCCGCGCTCGGCGGCGCGCCGCTGGTCACGTTCGCGGTGGCGCTGATCGGC
>NZ_JALDST010000006.1 GCF_022747945.1 Micromonospora sp. R77 | reverse complement strand
CCAGGGCGGGTAGTTCCCCCGGGTCGAAGGAGCCGTCGGCGTCGAGTACGCAGACCAGGTCGCTCTCGGCGGCCTCGACACCGGTGTGCACAGCCGCGCCGTATCCCCGGCGGGGTTCGTGCACCACCCGGGCGCCGTGCCGGACGGCCACCTCCGGGGAGCCGTCCCGGGAGCCGTTGTCCACCACGATCGCCCGGTAGCCGGGCGGCAGCGCGGCCAGCACGCCGGGCAGGGCGGCGGCCTCGTCCAGGCAGGGCAGCACCACGTCGATCTGAGTCGGCATATCGCCGACGCTAGGTCCACGCCGGGCCGCCGGGGTCCGGATCGGCCTTACGGAACCCTTACCGACCAGGGATTTCTTACCATCCCGTGACGGACCGGCGGTTCGGCTGACGGGCGCGGCCGGGGGTGCGTAACGTCCCGTCGACATGAGACCCGCCACCCTCGCCGACCGCCGCAGCGCCGACCGGCAGCCGAGACGGGACCGGGCCGACCTGGTCGTCCTCGGCGTCGAGGCGGCGCTGCTGCTCGCCGCCGTGGCGGTCGGCGCGGTGCTCAACCACCGGGGCGTGGGCCTGCACGCCGACGCCGCGCCGCTCTACGCCACCTGGCAGCCGCACGTCGGCTGGGGCACGCCGGTCGCGGTGCTGGTGGCGCTCGGCGTCCTCGGCCCCGGCTCGCGCTGGGCGCGGACCGCTCGGTGGGGACCGCTGCTGGCCGCCGGTTGGCTGGCGGCGACCGCGTGGACGCTGGCGCTGGCGTTGATCGACGGCTGGTCGGCGGGGCTCACCCGGCGGCTGACCGTTCAGGCGGAGTACCTGCACGAGGTGCCCGGGGTGACCGACGTGCCCCGGATGCTGGCCGGTTTCGCCGACCGGATCCTGGACTTCCAGCCGGACTCCTGGTCGACCCACACCGCCGGACACCCGCCGGGCGCGTTGCTGGTCTTCGTCGGGCTGGACCGGGTCGGCCTCGGTGGCGGCACCGCCGCCGCGCTGGCCTGCGTCCTGGTCGGGGCGACGGTGACGGTGAGCGTCCCGGCCGCCCTGCGGGCGTTGGGCGCGGCCGACGAGGCCCGGACCGTGCTGCCGTTCCTGGTGCTGCTGCCGGGCGCGGTCTGGGTCGGCGCCTCGGCGGACGGCCTGTTCACCGGCGTGGTCGCCGCCGGGCTGGCCCTGCTGGTGGTGCGCGGCCCGGCCGCGGCGCTGGCCGGCGGGCTGCTACTCGGCGGGGCGCTGTACCTGTCGTACGGCTTCGTGCTCGTCGGTCCGCTCGCGCTGGCGGCGCTGGCGCTGCGTCCGACGGGTCGGGTCGGGCCTGCTCGCCGCGGCAGCCGGGGTCGGCGCGGTGGCGGCAGCGTTCACCCTGGCCGGTTTCGCCTGGTGGGAGGGGTACGCCCGGGTGGTGGAGCGGTACCACCAGGGCTGGGCCGCCGACCGCCCGTACGCATATTGGGTCTGGGCGAACCTGGCGGCGCTGCTGCTCTCGGTGGGTCCGGTGCTCGGGCCGGCGGTGCGGCACCCCTGCGGGCTGGCCGCCTCGGCAGATGGGGCGGCACGGCCGGCGGCGCGCGGGTCGGCCGGTGGTGGTCGGTGCCCGCCGACCGGGTCCGGGCGCTCGGCCCGACGGTCGCCCTGCCGGCGGCCGCCGCGCTGGCGGTCGTCGCGGCGGACCTGTCCGGGATGAGCAAGGCCGAGGTGGAACGGATCTGGCTGCCGTTCGTGGTCTGGGCGCTGGTGGCCACCGCGCACCTGCCGCCCGCACCGGCGCTGGTGGCTGGCCGGACAGGCGGCCACCGCGCTGGCCGTGAACCACCTGCTGCTGACCGTCTCCTGACCACCGCCGGCACTGCCCGGCCGGGCACGGCGGGCTCAGCCGGCCACGGCGGCCGGTTCGCGCAGCGGGTCGGTGGCGAAGGCGGTCACCCCGTCGACGAAGCCGACCGCGGGGGTGTAGCCGAGCAGCTCCCGCGCCCGGCGCGGGTCGGCGACCACGTGCCGTACGTCGGCCGCGCGGGCCCCGCCGACCACCACCGGGGCGGGACCGTCCATCGCCGAGGCGAGCGCGGCCGCCAGGTCGCCGACGGTGTGCGGCTCACCGGAGCAGATGTTGACCGGGACCAGTCCGTCCGGCGTGGGCGCCGTGAGCGCCAGCAGGTTCGCCCGCGCCACGTCCGTGACGTGCACGAAGTCCCGCCGCTGCCGGCCGTCCTCGTACAGCCGGGGCGGCTGCCCGTCGGCCAGGGCCGAGCGGAAGATCGAGGCCACGCCGGCGTACGGGGTGTCGCGGGGCATCCGGGGGCCGTAGACGTTGTGGTATCGCAGCGCCCATACCCCGCCGCCGGTCTGCCGGGCCCAGGCGGCGGCCAGGTGCTCCTGTGCCAGTTTGCTGGCCGCGTACGTGCTGCGTGGCTCCAGCGGGGCGTCCTCGCCGACGAGGGCGCAGGTGAGGGTGCCGGCGCAGTGCGGGCAGGTCGGGTCGTACCGGCCGGCGGCCAGGTCGGCGGGGCGGCGGGCGGCGGGGCGGACGGTGCCGTGGCGGGCGCACTCGTAGTGTCCCTCGCCGTAGACCACCATGGAGCTGGCCAGCACCAGACGGGACACCCCGGCCCGGTGCATGGCGGCGAGCAGCACCGCCGTGCCGTAGTCGTTGTGGCTGGCGTAGGCGGGGGCGTCGGACGGGTCGAGCCCGTGGCCGACCATGGCCGCCTGGTGGCAGACCGCGTCGACACCGGACAGCAGCCGGTCGAGCAGCGCGGGGTCACGAACGTCCCCGACGACCGGGTCGTGCGGGCGGGACCACTCGGGCATCCCGCCCCCGTGCGCTTGGGGCAGCAGCGCGTCCAGGCAGACCGCCTCGTGCCCCTCGGCGACGAGCAGGTCCGCGACCTGGGATCCGACGAAGCCGGCCGCGCCGGTGACCAGTATCCGCATGCCGGTCACGCTAGGTCAGCCGCGGTGTCCGGCGGGCCGGTTCGCGGCAGACGTCAGCATTCCGTAAGGCACCGCCGGTAATCCTTCGGTAATGCGGCGAAGCGGGCCGGCCGGCGGCGCCGACGTCTAGCGTTCCGGGTGACGTCCTGCCCGCCAGGGGCGGGAATCAGCGACCGACGGGAGGACCCGTGCCCACGCCGCCGCCCGATCCACCGCCGGCCGCCGGCCACCGCGGGTCCGGCCGCCCGGACGATCCCGACGGTCCGGGGCGGCCGGCCGGAGCCGGAT
>NZ_JALDST010000005.1 GCF_022747945.1 Micromonospora sp. R77 | reverse complement strand
GACCGCCGAGCACCGCGGTGACCAGGCCCACCTGGAGTTCGCCGGGCCGGCCCAGCAGCCGGCCGAGCACGTCACCGCCGAGCAGCAGCACCGGCGCGAGCAGCGCGCAGCCGGGCAGCAGCCAGCGCGGATCCGGTCCGGTGAGCGCCCGGACCAGGTGCGGCACGAGGAGCCCCACGAAGACGATCGGGCCGCAGGCGGCGGTGGCCGCGCCGCAGAGCAGCGTGACCGCGACGATCACGACCGCCCGGATGGTCGCCGGTCGGGCGCCCAGCCCGCGCGCGGCGTCGTCGCCGAGGGTGAGGGCCCCGAGCGGGCGGACGACCAGCAGGGCGAGCAGCAGGCCCGCACCGACGAACGGGAGGATCCGGGCCACGGTGCCGGTGCGCGCGTCGGCCAGCGAGCCGACCGTCCAGAACCGCAGCCGCTCCAGCGTGGCGGCGTCGAGCAGGAGCACCGCGTTGACGTACGAGAAGAGGGTGGCGTTCAGGGCCGCGCCGGCCAGGGCGAGCCGGGTCGGGGTGGCTGCCGGTCCGCCGCCGACCAGGTAGCCGACGACGGTGACCACGGCGGCGCCCAGCAGCGCGAACCACAGGTGGTCGGCGACATCGGTGACGCCGAGCAGGGCGGTGGCGGTGGCCACCGCGGCGGAGGCGCCGGCGTTGATGCCGAGCAGGCCCGGGTCGGCGAGCGGATTGCGGGTGAGCGCCTGCATGGCCGCGCCGGTGACGCCGAGGGCGGCGCCGGCGACCAGGCCGAGCAGCGTCCGGGGCAGCCGCATCCGGTGCACGATCGGGTACGCGGGGGAGTCGGGCTGCAGCAGGCCCTGCCAGACCTCGGTGAGGGTGAGCTGCCGGGCGCCGACCGCGATGCTGAGCGCCGCGACGGTGGCGAGCAGCAGCAGGGACGCGGCGAAGCCACCGACGCGGACGGCGGCGCGGTGTCGCGGTACGGGTGCCGGGACGGTACGGGGTTTCAGGGTGGGCTCCGATGTGGTGGGACGCGCGGGCTTGACAGCAAGTTAGGTTAGGTTAACCTAACCTCGCCGTCCATGGTCATTTCCGGCCCCTGATCGAAAGTCGACGCCCATGCCCGTACCCGTTCCCGCCCGCCGTCTCTCCCGCCGCGGCCTGCTCGCGGCCGGCGGGGCCAGCACCGTCGCCGCGCTGCTCGCCGGCTGTTCCCGACGTGGGCCCACCGAAAGAGCGGCGGCAGGGTCGTGGGAGTTCGTGGACGACCGCGGCGAGAAGGTGACCGCCGCGCGCCGGCCGAACCGGATCGTCGCCTTCACCGGGGTCGCCGCCGCACTGATCGATTTCGGACTGGACGCGCAGATCGTCGGCGTGTTCGGGGAGACCCGGCGCGCCGACGGCAGCGCCGAACCGCAGGCCGGCGACCTCGACGTCGAGGCGGTCGAGCTGCTCGGCAACGCCTGGGGCCAGTTCGACCTGGAGAAGTACGCCGCGCTCCGCCCCGATCTCCTGGTCACCCACAGGTACGACCCGGGCGCGCTCTGGTACGTCCCGGACGAGAGCCGGGCGAAGATCCTCCCGCTCGCGCCGACGGTCGCGGTGACCACCGCCCGGGTGCCGATGACCCGCCCCATCGAGCAGTACGCCCGACTCGCCGCCGCGCTCGGCGCCGACCCGGCGGCGCGGAAGGTCACCGAGGCCCGGACCCGGTTCGCCGCCGCCGCCGGGGCCGTCCGGCAGGCCGTCCGGGCCAACCCCGGCATCCGGGTGCTGGCCGCCTCCGGCAGCCCCGACCTGTGCTACGTCTCCAACCCGAAGGTCAGCACCGACCTGATGTACTTCGCCGAGTTGGGCGTCGACCTCGTGGTGCCGACGAAGCTGGCGCAGGGCGACTATTTCGAGGCGTTGAGCTGGGAGAACGCCGACCGCTTCCCCGCCGACCTGATCCTGCTGGACAACCGCGGCACCGCCCTGCAGCCGAAGGACCTCGCCGGGAAGCCCACCTGGGCCGGGCTCCCGGCGGTCCGCGCCGGCCAGGTCACCGGCTGGGACGCGGTGCCCCGCTTCTCGTACGCGGGTGCCGCGCCGCTGCTGGAGAACCTGGCCACCGCCATCCGCGCCGCGAAGCGGGTCGCCCCGTGAGCACCGCCGTCGCCCTGCGCTACCGCTTCTACGCCGCCCGGGTCGTCGCCACCCGACCGGTCGGCGCCTCGCTCGTCCGGATCACCCTCGGCGGTCCGGAGCTGGCCGACTTCGCCGGCGGCGGCCGGGACCAGAGCGTCTCGCTCTTCCTGCCGCGCCCCGGCCAGCCGGCGCCGGTGCTGCCCACCGGCGACGACTGGTACGCCGCCTGGCGGGCGATGGACCCGCAGGTGCGCGCGGTGATGCGCTCGTACACGATCCGGGAGCAACGGCCGCAGCGGGCCGAGGTGGACATCGACCTGGTCCGGCACGGCGACACCGGCCCGGCGACCCGCTGGGCCGGCCGGGCCCGACCGGGCGACCGGGTGGCGCTGCTCGGCCCCGCCGTGCCCGACAACCGCAGCGTCTGCTTCCGGCCGCCCGCCGGCACCGACGAGGTGCTGCTGGTCGCCGACGAGACCGCGCTGCCCGCCGTCGCCGGCATCCTGGCCTGGCTGCCGGCCGGCGCCACGCACGTGCTGGTCGAGGTGCCGCACTCCGCCGACATCAGCCGCTGCCCACCGCCGCCCGCGTCGAGGTGCGCTGGCTGGTCCGGGCAGTGCCGCCCCCGGTGAGCTGCTGGTCGCGGCGGCTTGCGCCGCGCGGCTGCCCACCGCCGCCCCGTACGCCTGGGTCGCCGGCGAATCGGCGGCGGTCCGCGCCAGTCCGCCGGCACCTGGTCGACGTGCGCGGCCTGGACCGCCGGCACGTCACCTTCGCCGGCTACTGGCCGTGGCGTCTGCGAGGACACCCTCCGCACCGGTCGGGAGGACCCGAGATGAGTACGCCGGCAGACCCGCCGCCGCCCGGTCCCACCTGCTGCACGCCGGCTCGGTGGGGCGCTACCGCCGGATCGTCGCCGCCGGCGTCGACCAGGTGGCCCAGCAGGTGGCCGGCGTCGACGGGCCGTGCACCGGGATCGGCCCGGCCGGGCTGGCGCCCCGCATCGACGCGGTCGACCTGGACCGGCCGCTCGGCGACACCGACGCCGCCCTCGACGAACTGGAGGACGTCTACCTGCGCGACGCCGTCTGGTTCCACCACCCGCGCTACCTGGCCCACCTCAACTGCCCGGTGGTGCTGCCCGCGCTGCTCGGCGAGGCGGTGCTCAGCGCCGTCAACTCGTCCCTGGACACCTGGGACCAGAGCGCCGGGGCCACCCTGATCGAGCGGCGGCTGGTGGCCTGGACCGCCGGTCGGCTCGGGCTGGGCCCGGCCGCCGACGGCGTCTTCACCAGCGGCGGCAGCCAGTCCAACCTGCAGGCGTTGCTGCTGGCCCGGGAGGAGGCGTGCGCCCGGCACGGCCTCGGCCGGGACCTGCTGCCCCGGCTGCGGATCATCACCTCCACCGCCGGGCACTTCAGTGTGCAGACCTCCGCCGACCTGCTCGGCCTGGCCGCCGACGCGGTGCTGGCCCTGCCGACCGGGCCGGACCGGCGGCTGCGGCCCGACCGGGTACGCCGGGAGCTGGCCCGGTGCCGGGCCGCCGGGCTGGTGGTGATGGCCGTCGTCGCCACCGCCGGCACCACCGACTTCGGCAGCATCGACCCGCTGCCGGAGCTGGCGGAATGCTGCGCCACCGCCGGGGTGTGGCTGCACGTCGACGCCGCGTACGGCTGCGGGCTGCTGGTCTCGCCGACCCGGCGGCGCCTGCTCGCCGGCGTCGAGCGGGCCGACTCGGTGACCGTGGACTTCCACAAGTCGTTCTTCCAGCCGGTCTCCGCGAGCGCCCTGCTGGTCCGCGACGGCCGCACGCTGCGGCACGTCACCCACCACGCGGACTACCTCAACCCGGCCGGCGACACCCTGCCCAACCAGGTCGACAAGAGCCTGCAGACCACCCGCCGCTTCGACGCCCTCAAGCTGTGGCTGACCCTGCGGATCCTCGGCCCGGACGCCGTCGGCGCGCTCTTCGACGAGGTACTGGACCGGGCGGCCGACGCGTGGGCGCTGGTCGACGCGGACCCGCGCTTCGAGGTGCTG
>NZ_JALDST010000004.1 GCF_022747945.1 Micromonospora sp. R77 | reverse complement strand
GGGCGCACCACGGCAGCGTCTCCCGGGAGGAGCGCAAGCACATCGAGGAGGCGCTCAAGTCCGGGCAGCTCCCGGCCGTGGTCGCCACCTCCAGCCTGGAGCTGGGCATCGACATGGGCGCGGTCGACCTGGTGGTGCAGATCGAGGCGCCGCCGAGCGTCGCCGCCGGCCTGCAACGGGTCGGCCGGGCCGGGCACCAGGTCGGCGCGGTCTCCCGCGGCGTGGTCTTCCCGAAGCACCGCGGTGACCTGCTCTCCTGCACGGTGGTCGCCGAGCGGATGACCGAGGGGGCGATCGAGGAGCTGCACTACCCGCGCAACCCGCTCGACGTGCTCGCCCAGCAGATCGTGGCGATGGTGGCCCTGGAACCGTGGCGGCTCGGCGACCTGGCCGTGCTGGTCCGCCGGGCGGCGCCCTTCGCCGAGCTGCCCGACTCGGCGCTGCACGCGGTGCTCGACATGCTCTCCGGGCGCTACCCGTCGACCGCCTTCGCCGAGCTGCGACCGCGGCTGGTCTGGGACCGGGCCGCCGACGTGCTCACCGGGCGGCCCGGCGCGCAGCGGCTCGCGGTGACCAGCGGCGGCACCATCCCCGACCGGGGGCTCTTCGGCGTCTTCCTGGCCGGCGCGGAACGCGCCGCCCGGGTCGGCGAGCTGGACGAGGAGATGGTCTACGAGTCCCGGGTCGGTGACGTGTTCCTGCTCGGCTCCTCGTCCTGGCGGATCGAGGAGATCACCCCCGACCGGGTGCTGGTCTCCCCCGCCCCCGGCCAGGCCGCCCGGATGCCGTTCTGGAAGGGCGACCAGCTCGGCCGCCCGGTCGAGCTGGGCCGTGCCATCGGCGCCCGGGTCCGGGCCCTGCTGCGGCAGGGCGACACCGACGCGACCGCCGCGCTGCGCGCCGGTGGGCTGGACGACTGGGCCGCCGGCAACCTGCTGGCCTACCTGCGGGAGCAGAAGGAGGCCACCCGCTCGCTGCCCGACGATCGGACGGTGGTGGTCGAACGGTTCCGTGACGAGTTGGGCGACTGGCGGCTCGCCGTGCACTCGGTGCTCGGCGCCCGGGTCAACGGGCCGTGGGCGCTCGCCATCGGCCGCCGGCTCGCCGAGCGCTACGGCGTGGACGCCCAGGTGATGCCCTCCGACGACGGGATCGTGGTCCGGCTGCCGGACACCGCCGACGAGCCGCCCGGCGCCGACGTGGTGGTCTTCGAGCCCGACGAGATCGCCCAGCTCGTCGAGGAGTCCGTCGGCACGTCCGCGCTCTTCGCGTCCCGGTTCCGCGAGTGCGCGGCCCGCTCGCTGCTGCTGCCCCGCCGCGACCCGCGCCGCCGCCAGCCGCTCTGGCAACAGCGCCAACGCGCCGCCCAACTCCTCGACGTCGCCCGGGAGTACGCCGACTTCCCGGTCACCCTGGAAGCCGCCCGGGAATGCCTCCAGGACGTCTTCGACCAGCCCGCCCTGGCCGGGCTGATGCGCGACCTCGCGGCCCGCAAGGTGCGGCTGGTCGAGGTGGAGTCCGAACGGCCGTCGCCGTTCGCCCGCTCGCTGCTCTTCGGGTACGTCGGCGCCTTCCTCTACGAGGGCGACGCGCCGCTGGCCGAGCGGCGGGCCGCCGCGCTCGCCCTCGACTCCGGGCTCCTCGGTGAGCTGCTCGGCCGGGTCGACCTGCGGGAACTGCTCGACCCGGCGGTGCTCGCCGAGACCGAGCGGCAGCTGCGCTGGCTGACCGAGCAGCGGCGCCCCCGCGACGCCGAGGACGTGGTGGAGCTGCTCCGGGTGGTCGGTGACCTGTCCGAGGCCGAGCTGGTCGAGCGGGGCGCACCCGTCGGGTGGCTCACCGAGCTGGAGTCCGCCCGCCGGGTGCTGCGGGTGCGGATCGCCGGCGAGGAGCGCTGGGTCGGCGTGGAGGACGCGGCCCGGCTGCGCGACGCGCTCGGCGTGGCGCTGCCGGTCGGGGTCGCCGAGGCGTACCTCGCACCGGTGGCCGACCCGCTCGGCGACCTGGTCGCCCGGTACGCCCGCACCCACGGCCCGTTCGCCGCCGCCAGCTGCGCCGCCCGGTTCGGGCTGGGCGTCTTCGTGGTGGAGCAGGCGCTGCGCCGGCTCGCCGCCACCGGGCGGGTCGTCTCCGGCGAGTTCGCCCCGGACAGCGTCGGCACCCAGTGGTGCGACGCCGAGGTGCTGCGCCTGCTGCGCCGCCGCTCCCTGGCCGCGCTGCGCCGGGAGATCGAACCGGTGCCGCCCCGGGCGCTGGCCGCGTTCCTGCCCCGCTGGCAGCAGGTCGGCTCGTCGGCCCGGGGCGTGGAGGCCCTCGCCGCCACCGTCGAACAGCTCCAGGGCGCGACGGTGCCCGCGTCCGCGCTGGAACGGCTGGTCCTGCCCGCCCGGGTCGCCGACTACTCCCCCGCCCAACTCGACGAGCTCTGCGCCAGCGGTGAGGTGCTGTGGGCCGGCTCCGGCGCGATCTCCGGGGGCGACGGCTGGGTCACCCTCGCGTACGCGGACGCCGCGCCGCTGCTGCTTCCCCCACCGGACGAGGCGCTGACCCTGACCCCGTTGCACGAGGCGGTGCTCGACGCGCTCGCCGACGGGCAGGCGCTCTTCTTCCGCTCGCTGTCCGACCGGGCCGGCGCCACCGACGACGCCGCGCTGAGCGCCGCCGTCTGGGACCTGGTCTGGGCCGGACACCTCACCAACGACACCCTCGCCCCGCTGCGGGCGGCGCTCGGCGGCGGGGGCGCCCGGTCCCGCCCGTCCGCGCCGCGTACCCGCTACCGCCGGCCGGGCCGGGTGGCCCTGCCCAGCCGTAGCGGCCGCCCACCATGGCCGGTCGCTGGTCCCGACTGCCCGAGCGGGACCTCGACCCCACCCGCCGCGCCGCCGCCCTCGCCGACCTGCTGCTGGAACGGCACGGCGTGGTCACTCGGGGCGCTGTCATGGCCGAGCAGGTGGTCGGCGGCTTCGCCGCGGTCTACCCGGTGCTGTCGGCACTGGAGGAACGAGGGGCCGCCCGGCGCGGCTACTTCGTCGAAGGGCTGGGCGCCGCGCAGTTCGCCGTGCCCGGGGCGGTGGACCGGATCCGCGCCCTCGCCGACCCGGCCGACGGAGGTCGGAGTCGTGGCGGCCCCACCCTGGTGCTCGCCGCGACCGACCCGGCCAACCCGTACGGCGCGGCACTGCCCTGGCCGGAGCGGGTGGTCGACTCCGGCGACGGCACCGCCCCGACCACCGGCCACCGGGCCGGGCGGAAGGCCGGCGCGCTGGTCGTGCTGGTCGACGGCGACCTGGTGCTCTACGTCGAACGGGGCGGGCGGACGATCCTCTCGTTCACCGACGACACCGACGCGCTCGCCGCGGCGGGCAAGGCCCTCGCCGACGCGGTGCACTCCGGGGCGCTCGGGGCGATGTCCGTCGAACGGGCCGACGGCGAGGCGGTGCACTCCTCGCCGCTGCGGGACGCGCTGACCGCCGCCGGCTTCCGGGCCACCCCCCGCGGGCTACGCCTCCGCAGCTGACCCCGCACCCCGCGCTCAATCCTGGACCGAGTGGTGTCGGATGGCGCCGGAGGCCACGACATCCAGGATCGAGCGCGATCCTGCGGCAGCGGCAGCCGCGGCGGGTGAGCGGCGGACGGGGCGAGGCGGGCGGGTAGGGTGGCCGCAGCCGGACATGGAGCACGGGACGGTGTGATGGGCACGATCGAAGTCCGACCCGGGCCGGCGCGCGACCGCGACGAGGTGACGGCCCCGCACACAGGTGGGCGGGGCGGCCCGGACGGCGGCAACGGCACCCCCGTGGCGTACGCCGAGCCCGGGCGCCCGCCGACCGGGAGCCGCACGTGACCGACGTACCGTGGATCTCGCTGACCACCGACTACGGCCTCGCCGACGGGTTCGTGGCGGCCTGCCACGGGGTGATCGCCCGGCTCGCTCCGGCGGCCCGGGTGCTCGACGTGACCCACCTGATTCCCCCGGCCGACGTCCGCCGGGGCGCGGCGGTCCTCGCTCAGACGGTGCCGTACCTGCCGGTCGGGGTGCACGTGGCGGTGGTGGACCCGGGTGTCGGGACGAACCGGCGCGGGGTGGCCCTGGCGACGCCCGGCGGGCTGCTGGTCGGGCCGGACAACGGGCTGCTGCCCGACGCCGCCACGGCGCTCGGCGGGGTCACCGCGGCGGTCGAGCTGACCAATCCGGAGTGGCTGGGGCCGGTGGTGTCCCGCACCTTCCACGGCCGGGACGTGTTCGCCCCGGTAGCGGCCCGGCTGGCGCTCGGCGCGCCGCTGGCCGGGGCGGGTCCGGCGGTCGAGCCGGCGACACTGGTCCGGCTGCCCGACCCGGTGGTACGGCCGACCGCCGGTGGGTTCGAGGCCGAGGTGCTGACCGTGGACCACTTCGGCAACGTGCAGCTCGCCGCGCCGGGTGCCCTGCTGGCGCCGCTGCCTCCCCGCGTGCGGGTGGCGGGACGGGCGGCGGCCCACGGCCGTACCTTCGGCGACGCCCCCGCCGGTGACCTGGTGGTGTACGTCGACTCGGCCGGATTGGTGGCGGTCGCGGTGAACACCGGCCGCGCGGCCGACCTGCTCGGGGTGCGTCCCGGTGAGCTGGTGGCGGTGACCGGCACCTGAGATCGGCCGTCCCCGGGGAGCGTTGACTGTGGAATGCTGCTCCGGTGGGTGATCACAGTGTTGCTGCCGCCTGTCCCTGCTGCGCCGCCCGGACCGGTGGCGGCACCTGTCCGGTCTGTTTCTGGACGGACGACGGGCAGTCCGATGCGGACGCCGACGTGGTGCGGGGCGGCCCGAACGGTGACCTGAGCCTCTCCCACGCCCGGCTCAACTTCGCCGTCTACGGCGCCAGCCACCCGCGCTACCAGGACATGGTCCGCCCGGCCCGGCCGGACGAGCGCC
>NZ_JALDST010000003.1 GCF_022747945.1 Micromonospora sp. R77 | reverse complement strand
GGGCGCCGGCGCGTCCCCGGTGCCGGTGGCGGCCACGGTCATGCTCGGCTCGCGGTACTGCCGCTCGCCGTCGACCTCGAAGAACTCCCGGGCCTGGCCGGTGCCGGCCAGGATGGCGTCCGCCAGCGCGGCGGCATAGACCGGGTCGCCGCAGCCGTCGTAGACCCAGCGCGGGCCGAGCACCGTGTGGTGGGTGGTGCCGACGAGCCAGCCGTCCGCGCCCGCCAGTGGCGCCCCCCGGTAGGTCAGTGGCACCTGGTGGACCGGGCCGTCCCCGGCCCGGACCAGGATCGTCTCGATGCCGACCTCGCCGGCCGGGTCGTCGAACCGGAAGCCCGCCACCCGGACCGGCTCGGTGCCCGCCGGCCCGTGGAACCAGCGCCGGCCGGGCAGCCACGTCGCCAGCAGCTCGAGCTTCGTGGGGCGGATCTCCGCCCGGTGCAGCAACGCCATGCGCGGAATCGTAGAGGCCGCCGTGCGACCTCGCCGCCCGGCGTACGTTTGGTGACCGGGTCGCGGAGGCATTAGCGCTGCCGGAGGGGGCCATGACCGGCACGTCGGAACAGATCACACGGGCGACCGAGATACAGCCGGCGCCGCGCTGGGTGGCACCCGTGTTCGGGCTGCTGGCGCTGCTCACCCTGCCCTGGATCGGCTACCTCGCGCTGACGCTGCCCCACCATGCGGTGACGGTGCACTACCGGGCCGCGTGGGTGGGTTTCGACCTGGGGCTGGTGGCGATGCTGGCGCTGACCGCCTGGTACGCGTACCGGGGGCACCGGCTGGTGGTGCCCGCGGCCGGCGGCACCGCCACCATGCTGCTGGTGGACGCCTGGTTCGACGTGGTCACCACCCCGGCCGGGCCGGACCTGGCGCTGTCGATCCTGCTGGCCGCGCTGGTGGAGCTGCCGCTCGCCGCGGTGTGCGTGTGGATCGCGCGGCACGGTGACCGGATGGTGGAGCGCCGGTTGCGGCAGCTCGCCGCCCGGGCCGAACTGGCGCACGCCGAGGGTGCCGGCCGTCGCCGGCTGCCCCGCCTCCGCGTGCCGCTGCGCTGACGGCTGCGACCCGACCGGGCGCGGGTCAGGCCGGCCAGGCCCTGGCGAACAGGTCGCGGGTGTCGGCGAGCAGCTGCGGCAGGACCTTGGTGCGGCCGATGACCGGCATGAAGTTGGCGTCGCCGCCCCAGCGGGGCACCACGTGCTGGTGCAGGTGCGCGGCGATGCCCGCGCCGGCCACCCCGCCCTGGTTCATGCCCAGGTTGAAGCCGTGCGCGTTGGAGACCTGCCGGACCACCCGCATGGCGTCCTTGGTGAAGGCGGCCAGCTCGGTGGTCTCCGGCGCGTCCAGCTCGGTGTAGTCGGCGACGTGCCGGTAGGGGCAGACCAGCAGGTGCCCCGGGTTGTACGGATAGAGGTTGAGCACCGCGAAGACGTGCTCGCCCCGGGCGACGACCAGGCTCTCCTCCGGCGGCAGGCCGGGGGCCAGGCAGAACGGGCAGCCGGTCGGCTTCTCGTAGCCGCCCTCGGGCCGGTCCTCGCCGGAGATGTAGGTCATCCGGTGCGGCGTCCAGAGCCGTTCCAGCCCGTCCGCCAGCCCGTCGTCGGTGCCGTTCCCGCTGTGCCGCTCCGCCCCAGTCACACCAGCGATCCTACGGTCCACCCGTGGCCCGTGCCGATCACGCTGGGCGGCCGGAGAGGTGTGAGAAGGGGCCCCTTCTCTACGCCAGGCGTTAAGAGGGGGCCCCTGCTTACATCTCAGCTCTCGGCGGAGGGGCCGGCGTTGGTGCGGGAGCGGACCACGTCGAGGATGTGGCTGACCGCCTCGGCCGTCGGTACGCCGTTGCGCTGCGAGCCGTCCCGGTAGCGGAAGGAGACCGTGCCGGCGGCCACGTCGTCGTCACCGGCGATCACCATGAACGGGATCTTCTGCTGCTGCGCGTTGCGGATCTTCTTCTGCATCCGGTCGTCGCCGAAGTCGACCTCGGCCCGGATCCCCTGCCGGGTCAGCGTGCCGACGAACTCCTGGAGGTAGTCGGCGTGGTCGTCGCGGATCGGGATGCCGACCACCTGCACCGGGGCGAGCCAGGCCGGGAAGGCGCCCGCGTAGTGCTCGGTGAGCACCCCGATGAACCGCTCGATGGAGCCGAACTTCGCGCAGTGGATCATGACGGGCTGCTGCCGGGTGCCGTCGGCCGCCTGGTACTCCAGGCCGAAGCCCTTCGGCTGGTTGAAGTCGTACTGGATGGTCGACAGCTGCCAGGTCCGGCCGATGGCGTCCTTGGCCTGCACCGAGATCTTCGGGCCGTAGAAGGCCGCGCCACCCGGGTCGGGCACCAGGTCCAGGCCGGTCTCCCGGGCGCACTGCTCCAGCACCGCGGTCGCCGTCGCCCAGTCCTCGTCGGAGCCGACGAACTTGTCGAGCCTGCTCTCGTCGCGGGTCGACAGCTCCAGGTAGAAGTCGTCGATGCCGAAGTCCTTCAGCAGGCTGAGCACGAACCCGAGCAGGTGCTTGATCTCACCCGGCGCCTGCTCCTTGGTGCAGTAGGAGTGCGAGTCGTCCTGGGTCAGGCCGCGCACCCGGGTCAGGCCGTGCACCACGCCGGACTTCTCGTAGCGGTAGACCGAGCCGAACTCGAACAGCCGCATCGGCAGCTGCCGGTAGGACCGCCCGCGCGACCGGTAGATCAGGTTGTGCATCGGGCAGTTCATCGCCTTGAGGTAGTAGTCCGCGCCCTCGAGCTCCATGGGCGGGTACATGCCGTCGGCGTAGTAGGGCAGGTGGCCCGAGGTGTGGAAGAGCCCTTCCTTCGAGATGTGCGGGGTCCCGACGTACTGGAAGCCCTCCTCGATGTGGCGGGCGCGGACGTAGTCCTCCATCACCCGCTTGATCACGCCGCCCTTGGGGTGGAAGACCGCGAGGCCGGAGCCGATCTCGTCGGGGAAGCTGAACAGGTCCAGGTCCGCGCCGAGCTTGCGGTGGTCGCGCCGGGCGGCCTCCTCCAACAGCTTCAGGTACGCCTTCAGCTCGTCCCGGGTCGGCCACGCGGTGCCGTAGACCCGCTGCAGCTGCGGGTTCTTCTCCGACCCGCGCCAGTAGGCGGCGGCCGAGCGCATCAGCTTGAACGCGCCGATCAGCCGGGTGTTCGGCAGGTGCGGGCCCCGGCACAGGTCCGACCAGCAGACCTTGTCCTCGTTCGCGGCGAGGTTGTCGTAGATGGTCAGCTCGCCGCCGCCCACCTCCATCACCTCGGAGGAGTCCAGCCCCTCCCCCTTGACGTCGATCAGCTCCAGCTTGAACGGCTCGGCGGCCAGCTCGGCCTTGGCCTCGTCCAGGCTGCCGAAGCGCCGCCGCCGGAACCGCTGCCCGGACTTGACGATCTCCTGCATCCGCTTCTCGAGCTTGCCGAGGTCGTCCGGCTGGAACGGCTTGTCGACCGCGAAGTCGTAGTAGAAGCCGTTCTCGATGGGCGGGCCGATGCCGAGCTTGGCGTCGGGGAAGACGTCCTGCACGGCCTGGGCGAGCACGTGCGCGGTCGAGTGCCGCAGCACGTTCAGGCCGTCCGGCGAGTCGAGGGTCACCGGTTCGACGGTGACCTCCTGCGCCGGCGTCCAGTCCAGGTCGCGCAGCTGGCCCTGCGGGTCGCGGACCACCACGACGGCCTTCGGGCCGGTCATCGGCAGGCCGGCCGCGGCCACCGCGTCGGCCGCCGTCGTCCCGGTGGCGACGACGACGGGGTCGGCCACGGCGGGGGTACGGGGTGCGGACACGGTGACTCCTGTCGTCGATGGGGATCTTCGAGTGCCGACTGAGCGGCTCCTGCGATGCTATCGGGCGTCCCCCGCGCCCCGTCGGCCGCGCCGCGCTGTCCCGGTCGGTGGCCCGGACGAGTTCAGCCCCGCGTTGAACCTTTCCGCGCCCCGGGCCGAACTACCGGGTGTGGCCGGCGCCGGAACCGGCCGCGTCGAGACGGATGGGGACGACCATGAGGATGACCCGTCGGGGTCGGCGGTGGGCGGGCACGCTGCTGCTGACCGCCGTACTGGGGCCGGTGAGCTGGCCCGGCGCCGCGCACGCCGCCGAGGTGACGATCTCGACCTCGCCGGCCGAGGTGCACCAGGGCGACGCGGTGGAGGTGGCCGTCGTGCTGCCCGAGGAGCGGACCGGCAGCCGGACCACCCGGATCGAGCTGCGGATGCCGGCGGACGCGCCGATCGGTGAGGTCTATCCGCTGTCGGTGCCGGGCTGGGCGCCCCGGATCACCACCCGCACCCTGGACCGGCCGGTCGCCGGCATCCACGCCCCGGAACTGGACCAGGTGACCAGCCCGGTACGGCGCGGGAAGTGCTGCTTGACCAGCATCGGCAGCAGGATGTTGGCGACCGCGATGCCGGCCAGCGCCAGCGCGCTGGTGAGCACGAAGACCAGCGTCGAGTCGGTCACCACCCGGAGCACCTGCCCGACGGTGAGCGAGACCATGGCCACCACCAGGACGCGGGCCGGCGCGTACCGGCGGACCAGCCACGGGGTGAGCGCGCCGAGGCCGGCGAAGGCGATGGTGGGCAGGGTGGTGACGAGGCCGGCCATGGTGCCGGAGAGGCCGAGACCGCCGCGCACCTCGTCCAGCAGGGCACCGAGGCTGGTCACCGCGGCCCGCAGGTTGAGCGCGACCAGCAGCATGCCGACCAGCACCAGCGCGCCCCCGGCGGCTGGCGTGGACGTCCGGGCCGGCGGTGCGGCGGCGGGCGCCGGACCGGGCGTCACGTCGGCGGTGGGCGGGGCCGGATCGACGGGGGCGGGCGCCTCGGCGCAGGTGGGTGGCGGGGTCATGACCTCGAACCTACAATCATGGGATGAATTTCGGCAGGAGTTGTAACCGGTGACACCCGCCGACCGTTCCGTCGCCGTGCCACCCCGCGGTCAGCGGGTCCGCGACACCATCGCCCAGCTCCGCGAGCGCATCCTGGGCGGCGAGTGGCCGGTCGGCGGGCGCATCCCGACCGAGCCACAGCTCGTCGCCGCGCTCGGGGTGGGGCGGAACACCGTCCGCGAGGCGGTCCGCGCCCTGGTGCACGCCGGGGTGCTGGAGTGCCGCCAGGGCTCCGGCACGTACGTGGTGTCGACCGACGAGCTGGCGCCGGTGGTGGCCCGCCGGGTCACCGACGACCGGATGGCCGAGGTGATCGAGGTCCGGCGCGCCTTCGAGGTGGAGGCCGCCCGGCTGGCCGCGCTGCGGCGTACCCCCGACGACCTGGCGGCGCTCGACGCGGCGCTCGCCGCCCGGGAGGCCGCCTGGCGCTCCGGCCGGGTCGCCGGGTTCGTGGAGGCCGACGCGGCGCTGCACACGGCGGTGGTGGCCGCCGCCCACAACGGCATGCTCGCCGAGCTCTACGCCTCCGTCGGCACGGCGCTGCGCGGCACCGTCGCCCAGGCCATGGGCGACGCCCTCACCCCCGAGCGGTACGTCGACCACGGTCGACTCGTCGACGCGATCCGGGCCGGCGATCCGGCCCGCGCGGCGATCGAGGCCGGTGCTTTTCTGGAGCCGCCCTCGGGGGCATAGGTTGTGCCCGACGGAGAATCGGACAGCACAGGAGTACGGATGCTCAAGGGCTTCAAAGACTTCATCATGCGCGGCAACGTCGTCGACCTGGCGGTCGGTGTCGTCATCGGTGCCGCGTTCACCGGCGTGGTCACCCAGCTCACCAAGTCGTTCCTCGAACCACTGGTCCGGGTGATCATCGTTCTGATCACCGGCAACCCCAAGGGCATCAGCGGCTCGACGCCGTCGTTCCGGGGCATCCCGTTCGACTGGGTGGCCTTCGTCAACGCGGTGATCACCTTCGCGCTCACCGCGGCGGCGCTGTACTTCCTGGTCGTCTACCCGATGAACCGGCTCGCCGAGCGGCGCAAGCGCGGCGAGGAGCCGCCGCCCTCGGCGCCGAGCGAGGAGGTCAAGCTGCTCACCGAGATCCGCGACGCGCTGCTGGCCGGCGGACAGTCGATCCCGGCGCAGCAGCGCGGCGCGCTGGACGACGTGCTGGGACGCCGGAACGAGCCGCCGCACGCGCGCTGACCGACCCCGGCACACCG
The DNA here is from genome assembly GCF_022747945.1 of Micromonospora sp. R77. Taxonomy (NCBI): domain Bacteria; kingdom Bacillati; phylum Actinomycetota; class Actinomycetes; order Micromonosporales; family Micromonosporaceae; genus Micromonospora; species Micromonospora sp. R77. The sequence continues at coordinate 2,273 of NZ_JALDST010000003.1, read as the reverse complement.
GCCCCTGCGGGATTCCCGCAGGGGCCGTCCCGTGTCGTACACATGTTCGATAGAGTCCCGCCATGGAACAGCGAAAGCACTGGTGGAACGGGAAATGGGGACGGCTGGCCCGGCGGGACGTCTTCCTCCGGGCGGACGCCGACCGCTGGCACGTGGAGCAGCGGGCCGGCGGCGCCGAGGGGGTCTCCCAGTTCTACGAGTACGACAGCGTGGAGGAGGCCGAGGAGACCGTCCGCGCGCTGCTGGAAGGACCGGACAGCTGGCGCGAACTCTCCCCCCGCCCGCCGGGCGGCTGGACCCCGCCCGTTTAGCGCCGGGGTGACCCGGGAACCGCGCCTGGATGAAGCAGCAGGGCACGCAGCAGGCCGTCATCTCCCGGGTCACCACCGGCATGCGGGTGGTCGACGCGACCGGCGTCGAGGTCGGCACCGTGGATCTCGTCCAGCGCGGCGACCCGGCCGCGGTGACCGTGCAGGGACCGCCGACCGCCGACCCGGGCAGCAGCCTGGACGAGCTGATCGCCTCGACCGCCGTCGAGGAGCCGGACGTACCGGCCGACCTGGCCGCCCGGCTGCTGCACAGCGGCTACCTGAAGGTCTCCACCGATCTGGCCCGGACCGGCGCGGTCTACGTGCTCGCCGACCAGATCGCCGCCGTCACCGACCACCAGGTAAACCTCGACGTCCCCACCACCGCCCTGCCCGCCGCGGAATAGCCGGTCCCACCTGCGGTTCTTTGTGTCTCACACCCAAACTCCTGTTAGGCTGGCAGACGCAGGACGCTCTTCAGGGCTCCCGCACCCGCCTTGAGGCCCGCGCACGCGGGCCTCTCGTGCATCCGGGTCAGGACTTCGTAGCCATCGGATCCCAGCACCAGCTGTGATAGCAGCGCGCCCGGACCAGAGACCACAGCCGCTCGTTGGCCGCCACCGCCCGGGGATCGGCACCTGACCGGTGGAGCCGCTGGAACAGGAACGTGACCAGGTCGACCGCCTGCACGAGCCGACTGGCGTGCGACGGAGCGAAGTGCAGCGTATCGACGATCCTGGTGAGCCTCCTCGACCGGTAGCCACCGGTGCCCGAAACCCGGTATCGGCTCAGGTCAGCGCGATGCACGGCCGGATTGTGCACCTCGTCGGCGATGACCAACGCATACTCGTCCCGGCTCGCCGTATAGCCGTCGACTCGCTCCAGCAGATGCGACAGGACCACCTCGTGCGCGGGGCGCGCAGAGGGGCCGTACCGCTCCGCGAGGGCCAGGCGCTGTACGCCTCGAAGGATGATCGTGACGTCCTCAGCACCGATGGCCTCCATGGCCGCGCGGTAGACCGCGATCCGCGCACGAGGGGGCACCCCCTTCCACACCGAACGGGCATGGAAGATGTCATATCCATGCAGCTCGGTGTCGGCCGGCACCCCGTACGTCTTTACCGCGTGATCCATCACCTGGTCGAGCGCCTCGCTCAGTGGCATCGCCACCTTGGCCGGAACCAGCAGCGCCCCGACCCAGTAGAAGCGATCGGTGGCCGACTCGTCGACGTAGGTGAGGAGCACCAGGCGAGGGTACGACCAGATCCAGACAACGGGCGCCTCATGCGGAGGCGTGTCGGCGCAGGTGAAGCTGCATCCGCTAGCGTGGCTCGTATGTGGATGGTGATCGGGGAGCAGCACGGCACGCCGGCCGATACCGACGAGCGGGTCGCCCAGTTCACGCACATGGCCGAGGTGACGCGGCAGAGTCCCGGCTTCGTCCGCGGCTGGTGGGGCACGGACGACGACGACCCGAGCCTCGGCCACGCCCTGGTCGTCCTCGACTCGCTGGAGAACGCCCGCGCGCTGCGCCGGATGGTCGAGGAGAACGTCACCGGCGTACGCCTGCGGATCATGGAGATCGGCGTGGCCGTACCGGCGTCCTGACCTCAACGGACGGTCAGCGGCCGATCCTCGGCGGTCTCCGGCCGGTCGGCCGGCGCTTCGGAGACGGCCGGCCGGCGGCGGAAGAGCAGCAGCATGAGCCAGCCGGCGAGCAGTCCCCAGAACGCCCCGCCGACGCCGAGCAGGCTCACCCCGGAGGCGGTGACCACGAAGGTGACCACGGCCGCCTCCCGGGTGTCCGGCGCGGCGACGGCGGCCGAGACCGCGCCGGCCAGGGCGGCGAGCAGCGCCAGGCCGGCCACCGCCTCGACCAGGATCGGCGGGGAGAGCAGCACCAGGGCGGTCGCCGCGCCCGCGCCGAGGCCGAGCAGGGCCATGCCGATGCCGGCGGTGACCGAG
>NZ_JALDST010000002.1 GCF_022747945.1 Micromonospora sp. R77 | reverse complement strand
CGAACTCGGCGCCCAGGTCACCATCGCCGCCTGCGACGTCGCCGACGCCGACGACCTCGCCGCCGTACTCGCCGCGATCCCCGCCGACGAGCCGCTGACCGCCGTGGTGCACGCGGCCGGGATCACCCAACCGGAGATCCCCGTCGCTGACCTCACCCCGGACGTCCTCGCCCCGATCCTCCGGGTCAAGGTCGACGGCGCCCGCAACCTGGACGCGCTCACCGCCGACCTCCCGCTCGACGCCTTCGTCCTGTTCTCCTCCGGCGCCGGCACCTGGGGCGACAGCGGCAAGGGCGGGTACGCCGCCGCCAACGCCCACCTCGACGCGCTCGCCCACCAGCGGCGCAGCCAGGGCCGGACCGCCACCTCCGTCGCCTGGGGCGCCTGGGGCGGCGGCGGCATGGTCGAAGGAGAGGTGGCCGATCTGCTCACCCGCCGGGGCGTACGACTGATGCGCCCCGACGCGGCGGTACGGGCGCTCGCGGTCGCCGTCGGCGCCGGGGAGCCCGCCGTCGCGGTGGCCTCCCTCGACCTGTCCCGCTTCCTGCCGCTCTACACGATGACCCGCCCCCGACGGCTGGTCGACCAGCTCTGGGCGGGCACGGCGGACCGCGACGGCGGCGCGGCACCGGAGGCCGGGCCGGCGACCGGGGAGAACCCCCTCGCGGCGCGGCTGGCCGGCCAGTCCGCCGAGGAGCAGGAGGCGGCGCTGACCGCCGTCATCCGGCGCGAGGTCGCGGCCGTGCTCAAGGCCGACCGGCCGGAGGACGTCCCGCCCCGGCGGGCGTTCAAGGAACTGGGCTTCGACTCGCTCACCGCGCTGGAGTTCCGCAACCGGCTGGCCACCGCCACCGGGCTGCGGCTGCCCGCCACGCTGGTCTTCGACCACCCGACGCCGGCCACCCTGGCCCGGCACCTGCGCGGCGAGCTCACCGGCGGCACCCGGACCCTGCTGGCCGAACTGGACCGCTTCGAGGCGGACCTGTCGGCCCTGCCGGACGGCGACCCGACCCGCGCGGACGTGGTGGAACGCCTCCGCGCCCTGCTGCGGCGGGCCGAACCGGCCGCCGCCGTCGAGGAGTCCCACGACGACCTCAGCACGGCCACCGACGACGAGATCTTCGAACTGATCGACCGGGAGTTGGGCATCTGATGAGCGGCGGCGCGAACGAGGAACGGCTCCGGGAATACCTGAACCGGGTCACCGCGGACCTGCGGACCACCCGACGGCGGGTCCGGGAGCTGGAGGAGAAGACCCGCGAACCCATCGCGATCGTCTCGATGAGCTGCCGCTACCCGGGTGGGGTGCAGACCCCCGAGGCGTACTGGGAGCTGATCGCCGCCGGCGCCGACCTCGTCGGCGACCTGCCCACCGACCGGGGCTGGGACGTCGACGGGCTCTACCACCCCGACCCCGACCACCCGGGCACCAGCTACACCCGGCACGGCGCGTTCCTCCGCGACGCCGCCGCGTTCGACGCCGACTTCTTCGGCATCTCACCCCGCGAGGCCCTGGCCATGGACCCCCAGCAGCGGCTGCTGCTGGAGACCGCGTGGGAGGCGTTCGAACGCGCCGGCATCGACGTGGACACGCTGCGCGGGTCGCGCTCCGGCGTCTTCGTCGGCGCCAGCAACCAGGGGTACGCCTCGGCCGTCGGCACCGCCCCCGAGGGCGTCGAGGGGCACCTGCTCACCGGTGGCTCCGGCGCCGTGCTCTCCGGCCGCATCGCGTACGCCCTCGGCCTGGAGGGGCCCGCCGTCACCGTCGACACGATGTGCTCGTCCGCACTGGTGGCGGTGCACCTGGCCGTGCAGGCGCTGCGCGCCGACGAGTGCTCCCTGGCGGTGGCCGCCGGCGCGACCGTGATGGCCACCCCGCGCAACTTCGTCGAGTTCAGCCGGCAGGGCGGCCTGGCGGTCGACGGCCGGTGCAAGCCGTTCTCCGCGGACGCGGACGGCACCGGCTGGGGCGAGGGCGTCAACGTCCTGCTGCTGGAACGGCTCAGCGACGCCCAGCGCAACGGCCACCGGGTGCTCGCCGTCATCAAGGGCAGCGCGGTCAACCAGGACGGCGCGTCGAACGGCCTGACCGCGCCGAACGGCCCCGCCCAGCAGCGGGTCATCCGGGCCGCCCTGGCCAGCGCCGGCCTCGCCACCGCCGACGTCGACGTCGTGGAGGCGCACGGCACCGGCACCGCGCTCGGCGACCCGATCGAGGCACAGGCGCTGCTCGCCACGTACGGGCAGGGACGTGGCGACGGCGAGCCGCTGTGGCTCGGGTCGGTGAAGTCCAACATCGGCCACACCCAGGCCGCCGCCGGCATCGCCGGCATCATGAAGATGGTCCTCGCCATGCGGCACGGGGTGCTGCCCCGGTCGCTGCACGCCGACCGACCGTCCACCCTGGTCGACTGGTCGGCCGGCGCGGTGGCACTGCTCGCCGAGAACCGCGGCTGGCCGTCCGTCGACCGGCCCCGCCGGGCGGGCGTGTCCGCGTTTGGCGCCAGCGGCACCAACGCCCACGTGATCGTGGAGCAGGCCCCGGCCGCCGAACCCTCGGACGACCAGCCGGCCGCCGCGCCCGTACCGCTGCCGGTGGTGCCGTGGGTGCTGGCGGCGAAGTCGCCGGCCGCCCTCGCGGCGCAGGCGGCCGGGCTGGCCTCTGCCGTGCCGGGCTCGGCCGTCGACGTGGCGTTCTCGCTCGCCACGACCCGGTCGGCGTTGGCCCGTCGGGCGGTGGTGCTGGGCGCGGACACGGACGAGTTGCGGTCGGGTCTGGCGTCGCTGGTGGAGGGCGTGCCGAGCGCCGGGGTGCTGTCCGGGACGGCCCGGGACGGGTTGACCGCGTTCGTGTTCTCGGGCCAGGGTGGCCAGCGGCTCTGCATGGGCCGCGACCTGGCCGCCGCGTTCCCGGTCTTCGAGTCGGCGCTGTCCGAGGTGTGCGCGCAGTTCGACACTCTGCTGGACCGTCCGCTGCGTGAGGTGATCGATTCCGCCGCCGACGACCTGGGTCGGACCGGTTGGGCGCAGCCGGCGTTGTTCGCGGTCGAGGTGGCGCTGTTCCGGCTCCTGGAGTCGTGGGGTGTCACCCCGGACTATCTGATCGGTCACTCGATCGGTGAGCTGGCTGCCGCGCACGTGGCGGGCGTGTTGGATCTGGCGGACGCGTGTCGTCTGGTGGCGGCGCGGGCGTCGTTGATGCAGGCGTTGCCGTCGGGTGGTGCGATGTGGGCGGTCCGCGCGACCGTGGACGAGGTGACCCCGCTGCTGGTCGACGGCGCGTCGATCGCGGCGGTCAGCGCACCCGGCCAGGTGGTCGTGTCCGGGACCCGGGAAGCCGTGGAGCAGGTCGCGGCCGGACTGGCCGACCGGCAGGGCCGCTGGTTGACGGTGAGTCACGCGTTCCACTCGGCGCTGATGGACCCGATGCTCGCCGAGTTCACCCGGATCGCCGGCACGGTGGAGCTGCGGAAGCCGCGCATCCCGATCGTCTCCACCCTCACCGGGGAACCGGTGCCGGAGTTCACCCCGGCCTACTGGGCGGACCAGGTACGCGGGACCGTCGCCTTCGGCGCGGCGGTCGGCACGGCACACGAGCTGGGCGTCGTCCGGTTCGTGGAACTCGGCCCCGACGCCGGTCTCGTCGGCGCGATCGAGGAGACCGCCGAGGACGCCCTCGCCGTACCGCTGCTGCACCGCCGGCAGGCCGAACCGACCACCGCCGTGACCGCCCTGGCCCGGCTCTGGGCCGACGGCGGCACCGTCGACTGGGCGGCGTTCTTCGCCCCCACCGGCGCACACGCCGTCGACCTGCCCACCTACCCGTTCCAGCGAAACCGGTACTGGCTGGCGGAAGCGGACCGGACCGACCCCGTCGACGCCGAGTTCTGGGCCGCCGCCGACGACCCGGCGATGCTCGCCGACGCGCTCCACGTCGACCAGGACACCCCGCTGCACGCCGTCGTGCCGGCCCTGCGCGAGTGGCGCCACCGGCGCCGCGCCCGGGCCACCCTCGACTCGTGGCGCTACCGCCTCGACTGGACGCCGGTCACCGACCGCACTCCGCGCCGCCTCACCGGACGATGGCTGCTGGTCACCGCCGCCGGCCCGGACCACGACCCCACCGCACCCGCCGCGCACGCCGACGACGACCCGACCGGAACCGTCGCGCCCGCCGACCACGACCTCGTCGGGACCCTCGCGGACGCGCTCACCGCCGCCGGCGCCGACGTCACCCGGATCGCGCTCACCGACGACCTGGACCGGGCCGGCGTCGCCGACCTCCTCGCCGGGTATCCCGACGCGGTCGGCGTGCTCTCCCTGCTGGCCCTCGACGAGCGCCCGCACCCCGCACAGCCCACGCTCACCACCGGCCTCGCCGCCACCCTCCTGCTCGCCCAGGCCGTCACCGACCACGACACGGCCGTCCCGCTCTGGGTCTGCACCCGCGGTGCCGTCGCCACCGGCGCCGGCGACCCCACCCACCCGGGACAGAGCCCCACCTGGGGCATCGGCCTCGGCATGAGCCTCGAACACCCCGACCGCTGGGGCGGAACGATCGACCTGCCGGTGACCGTCGGCCCCGCCGACGCCACCCGGGTCGCCGCCGCGCTGGCCGCCACCGACGGCGAGGACCAGCTCGCCGTCCGGGCCGGCGACACCCTCGTCCGGCAGCTCCGGCGGCACCGGCGACCGGCCGGGACGGCGGGACGTGGCGTACCGGCGGGGCGGCGCTGATCACCGGGGGGACCGGGGGACTGGGTGCGCACACCGCCCGCTGGCTGGCCACCGCCGGCGTCGAGCACCTCGTGCTGACCAACCGGCGCGGCGCGGACGCCCCCGGCGCCCGGGAACTGGTCGCCGAACTCACCGCCCTCGGCCCCCGGGTCACCGTCGCCGCGTGCGACGTCACCGACGCCGACGCCCTCGCCCGGCTCGTCGCCGACGTCGAGGCCGACGGCCCGCCGATCCGTACCGTCGTGCACAGCGCCGGGACCGGGCTGCTGGCCCCGCTCGCCGGCACCGACCTGGCCGGGTTCGCGGCCGGCGTACACGTGAAGCTGGCCGGGACGGCGAACCTGGACCGGCTCTTCGACCGCGCGGACCTCGACGCCTTCGTCCTCTACTCGTCCGTCGCCGCCGTCTGGGGCGCCGCCGACCACGCCGCGTACGCGGCCGGCAACGCCTACCTCGACGCGGTCACCCGCGCCCGACGGGCCCGCGGCCTGGCCGGCACCACCATCGCCTGGGGCATCTGGTCCGGCGGCGGCATGGGCCGGGACGTCGACGCCGCCGACCTCAAGTGGCGGGGCCTGCCCTTCATGGCGCCCGACGTGGCGATCGCCGGCCTGCGCGCCGCCCTCGCCGACGACGAGGAGTTCCTCACCGTCGCCGACGTCGACTGGGAGCGGTTCGTCCCGGTCTTCACCGCCGCCCGCCCGCGCCCGCTCCTCGACGACGTGCCGGAGGTCCGCGCCGTACTCGACCGGGAGGCGTCGCCCGCAGTCGCCGATCCGCTCGCCGACCGGCTCCGTACCCTCTCCGCGCCGGACCGCGACGCGGCCCTGCGGGACCTGGTGCGCCAGCAGGTCGCGGCCGTCCTCGGCCGGTCCGACGCGGACGGCATCGACGACACCCGGCCGTTCCGGGACCTCGGGTTCGACTCGCTGCTCGCCGTCGGGCTGCGCAACGCCCTCGGCGCGGCCACCGGCCTGAAGCTCGCCACCACCCTCGTCTTCGACTACCCGACCGTCGGCCGGCTGGCCGAGCACCTGCACACCACCCTCTTCGGCGCGGCGCAGCCCGCCGCCGCCGACCCCACCGCCCCCGCCACCGGTGACCCCGACGACCACGCCGTCGCCATCGTCGGCATGGGCTGCCGGTTCCCGGGTGACGTCGCCGGCCCCGAGGAACTGTGGCGACTGCTGCGCGCCGGGCAGGACGCCGTCGGCGAGTTCCCCGACGGGCGGGGCTGGCACCTCGACGAGCTCTACAGCCCCGACCCCGACGCCGAGGGAAAGGTGACCGTCCGCACCGGCGGCTTCGTCCACGACGCCGGCCACTTCGACCCCGCGTTCTTCGGCATCTCGCCCCGCGAGGCCGTCGCCATGGATCCGCAGCAGCGGCTGCTGCTGGAGACCTCCTGGGAGGCCATCGAGCACGGCCGGATCGACCCCGCCGACCTGCGCGGCAGCAGCTGCGGCGTCTTCGTCGGCGCCGCCCACAGCGGCTACGGCAGCGACCTGCGGCACCTGCCCGAGGGCACCGAGGGACACCTGGTCACCGGCACCGTCACCAGCATCGCCTCCGGCCGGATCGCCTACACCCTCGGCCTCGAAGGACCCGCCGTCACCCTCGACACCGGCTGCTCCTCCGCACTCGTCGCGCTGCACCTCGCCGTCCGGGCGCTGCGCTCCGGCGAGTGCGCGTACGCGCTGGCCGGGGCCGCCTCGGTGGTCTCCTCACCGCTCGGCTTCCTCGGCTTCAGCCGGCAGCGCGGACTGGCCGCCGACGGCCGGTGCAAGGCGTTCGCCGAGGACGCCGACGGGATGGGCTTCGCCGAGGGTGCCGGCATGCTGCTGCTGGAACGCCTGTCAGACGCCCGCCGCAACGGCCACCGCGTCCTTGCCGTCATCCGGGGCAGCGCGGTGAACCAGGACGGCGCGTCCAACGGCCTGACCGCCCCGAACGGGCCCGCGCAGCAGCGGGTGATCCGGGCCGCCCTGGCCGACGCCGGGCTGACCACGTCCGAGGTGGACGCGGTGGAGGCGCACGGCACCGGCACGCCGCTGGGCGACCCGATCGAGGCGCAGGCGCTGCTGGCCACGTACGGGCAGGACCGGGACGCCGACCGGCCGCTCTGGCTGGGGTCGGTGAAGTCCAACATCGGGCACACCCAGATCGCCGCCGGAGCCGCCGGCCTGATGAAGATCGTCCTCGCGCTGCGGCACCAGCTGCTGCCCCGCACCCTGCACGTGGCGCAGCCGTCGTCCCGGATCGACTGGTCGGCCGGTGCGGTACGGCTGCTGGCCGAGGAGCACGAGTGGCCGGCCATCCCGGGCCGGCCCCGCCGGGCGGGCGTCTCCTCGTTCGGGGTCAGCGGCACCAACGCCCACGTCATCGTGGAGGAGGCCCCGGCGCAGGAGCCGGCGCAGCCCGCTCCGGTGTCGACCGGGCCGGTGCCGTGGCTGCTCTCCGGCCGGTCCGTGGCGGCGCTGCGCGCCCGGGCCACCGAGTTGGTCGACCTGTCGGCCGATCCGGTGGACGTCGGGTGGTCGTTGTTGACGTCGCGGTCGTCGTTCGAGCACCGGGCCGTGGTGCTCGACGGTGACGCCGCCGGTTTGGCGGCGGTCGCCGACGGGGTGCCGGCCGACGGTGTGGTGTCGGGTGTGGTGTCCGGCTCCCCGGGTCGGGTGGTGCTGGTGTTCCCGGGGCAGGGGGCGCAGTGGGCCGGCATGGGCGTGGAGCTGGCGGCCGCGTCGCCGGTGTTCGCGGCGCGGTTGGCCGAGTGTGAGACGGCGCTGTCGGAGTTCGTGGACTGGTCGTTGACGGCGGTGCTGCGGGGGGACGCGGATGCGCCGTCGTTGGACCGGGTGGATGTGGTGCAGCCGGCGTCGTGGGCGGTGATGGTGTCCCTGGCGGCGGCGTGGGAGTCGTTCGGGGTGCGGCCGGCGGCGGTGGTGGGTCACTCGCAGGGTGAGATCGCGGCGGCCTGCGTCGCCGGGGCGCTCTCGCTGACCGACGGCGCCCGGGTGATCGCCCTGCGGTCGCGACTGCTGGCCGGCCTGGCCGGCAGTGGCGGCATGGCGGCGCTCGGACTGCCCCCGGCCGAGGCCGAGGAACTGCTGACCGGCTTCGACGGCGTGTACGTGGCGGCCGTGAACGGCCCCCGCTCCGTGGTGCTCTCCGGTGACCGGGCCGCCCTCGACCGGGTCGGCGCCGAGTGCGCGCGCCGGGAGATCCGGTTCCGCCTCGTCCCGGTGGACTACGCGTCGCACTCCCCGGCCGTCGACGACGTGCTGACCGAACTGCGCCGGGAGGTAGCCGCCGTCCGACCGCAGACCCCCCGGGTGCCGCTGCTCTCCACGGTCACCGGCGACTGGGTCCGGGACGCGAGCCTCGACGCCGACTACTGGTGCGCCAACCTGCGCCGGCCGGTCCGGTTCGCCGACGCCGTACGGACCCTCGCCGCCGAAGGCTTCGGCACGTACGTGGAGGCGTCCCCGCACCCGGTGCTGACCGCAGCCGTCGAGGAGACCCTGGACGGCCACGACGGCTGCGTGGTCGGGTCGCTGCGCCGCGACGACGGCGGCCCCCGGCGGTTCCTGCTCTCCCTGGCCGAGGCGTGGGTCCGCGGCGCGGCCGTGGACTGGACGGCGGCCTTCCCGGCCGTCGGCGCCCGCACCGTCGACCTGCCCACCTACCCGTTCCAACGCCAGCACTACTGGCTGACCGCGCCGGCCGGCACCGCCGAGGACCGCCCCGGCGACCCGGCCGACGCCGAGTTCTGGGCCGCCGTCGAACGCGACGACCCGGCGGCCCTGGCCGCCACCCTCGGCATCGACGCCGCCGACTCGCCGCTGCCGCAGCTCCTGCCGGTGCTCGCCGACTGGCGGCAGCGCCGCCGGCAGGCCTCCACCATGGACTCGTGGCGGTACGACGTCACCTGGCGACCGGTCACCGCCGCCGCGCCGCGCCTCGACGACACCACGTGGCTGCTGCTCCTGCCGGAGGGCGACCCGGCCGGCGCACCCGACCCGTGGTCCACCCACCTGCGCCGGCAGCTCGAAGACCTCGGCGCCCGGGTGCACCAGCTGACCGTCACCGGGGACCGCGCCACCCTGGCCGAGCGGCTGCGGGCCGAGGCCGACGGCTGTGCCGGCGTCCTGTCCCTGCTGGCGCTCGGCGGGCGGCCCCACCTCGACCCGGCGGTGACCGTCGTCCAGGCCCTCGGCGACGCGGGGAGCACCGCGCCGCTGTGGTGCCTGACCCGAGGCGCGGTCACCGTCGGGCCCGCCGACGCCACCGTCGACCCCGACCAGGCCCAGCTCTGGGGCCTGGGCCGGATCGCCGCGATGGAGTACCCGCACCGGATCGGCGGCCTGGTCGACCTACCGGCCACCCCCGACGACCGCGCCGCGCAGCG